>CALPQG020000001.1 GCA_943325655.2 Bifidobacterium breve
CAAACAATCCCGATATTCTCGGGACTCCCGCTAACGCAAAGCGGATGTACTCAATCTTTTTGTGTTTTTTTAATGAAATATTTGTCAAAATGTATTAGACTATTTAATAGATGTGTTTGGTATAACTCTAATGATTAGTTTGTTCAATAACCAATGTTCTAAAAGTTTAGAGGTATGATATTTACCCATACAAAATCATTTTGAGCCAAAATCATTCCCATTACTCAATCCATCAATTTAATATTTCAAAAATATTGTTTTTAATTTCATTAGCTTTCGTTTTTATGTATAAATAAAATACGTAAATTTGTTTGCTTATAAAAGCTATATTATTCTTACGAATAGCAATAAAAATATATTTTAACACAATCAATTAATTTCATAAAGTTATGAAAAGTGCAATACTATTCCGTAGAATACTGATTTTTTTTGTTTTTGCTTTATTGTCCAATGCATTGCTAGCGGCAAATACCTACCGAAAATCATTGTGGGTATGGAACACGGTTGATATTGTTGGTATTACAAGCGAAGAAAATCGGTTAATCAATGAATGCATTTCAAGTGCAATTACCGATATTTATTTATTTATTCAGTACAATGATGAATTGGTTACCAGCAAATTACCTTATCAGAAATTTATAGAAAAATGTTACTGCAACAACATCAGAATCTGGGGGATGAACGGCTATAGAAGTTATTTTTCAGACCAATGTGGTCCTTCCTATTATTTTTCCATTATCAGTTCAATGGTTACTTACAATTCAAACAGCACATCCAAACAACGCTTTGTAGGCTTTTCGGGTGACAATGAATTCAATCAGGTAGACACCTGGGATTGTACCATACAAGCCAAAGTAAATGTATTTCATTCAGGATTAACAGATGCTGCACTAAGTACCACTGCCGGAACTGGTTTTTGGAAATCAACCCAAAAACAAGATAGAGATAGTTTATTGACCGACTGGGTAAGACAAACTGATTTGGCAGCCAAAATTTGTCATCAAGCCGGATTGGAATATGGCGTTGCCTCTATGAACTGGATTACGGGTAAAAGCTTTACCAATGCTGCCATGGGAAACCAAACCACACCATTGTACGCCAAATACAAAGGTGTTACCAAAGAATTGTACAAACATATCATTGATTATGTGGATGAATACATCATCATGTCGTACCACTCCAACGTGGTCAGCAAAGTGGTTCCGATGTGTAAAGATGTATTGGATTATACCAACACACTCCATGCTGCCACAAGACCAAGAGTGATGTCAGCCGTAGAAACGCATTGCGGCGTTGGAGCGTATGTATCTTACTGTGACACACAAAACAGCACCTCTAAAAATGATGTTGCTTATGGAATTAGTCAGCATTTCTCCTATTTAGGTACAAACAACGCTTCCTATAGCGGAGTTGCCATTCACGATTGGAAGGGAGGGTACCAAATTTTAGCCCCCGCTTCAGCAAATACCAATGCACCGGGATGTGTTTTAGGAATTGAAAACAACGAAACCTCAACCATTGATTATTTAGCACCCAACCCAACAAACGATAAAATTGTACTCCAACTGAACAATACTTTTGGTGAGGTAATAGTAACTGTTTCAGGAATAGATGGGGAAAAACTTTTGACAATCAATAGTTTTTCAGATGGAAATTTAAACCAGGAAATAGACCTTAAGACATTAAATCCAGGGATTTATATGCTCAAAACAACGAGTAATTTACAAGAAAATACATTCAAGATTATTAAACTATAAGTTATGTCTATTTATACGAAATACAGATTTTACATTGGAATTTGTTGCCTATTAATCCTACTGGCATTAAAATTAAAAGGGCAAACACAAACTGTCCCTGCATTGACTTCATGGAAAGCAACCAAAGGGGAGTTGGTAGTAAAGTCGGACGTCATCATTTCTGTTTCAAAAAATGATTTCAAAACTGCCCAGGTTGAAATAGAAAATTTTGTAAAGGACCTTAAAAACAACACGAAACTTAGTCCTAAAATAATCACTTCTTCCACAACCAATCCGGGGGAAATACATTTTGAAATTATTGATGATCCAAAAATTTTGAATAAGGAAGGCTATATGTTGGAAATCAATAAAAATGTGATGGTCAAAGCCAAAACGGCGACAGGTATTTTTTATGCTACCCAAACATTAGTACAAATATTAAAACAAACCCAAAACACATTTACCACAGGCGCTACTTACGACGGTCCAAAATTTGAATCCAGGGGAATCATGATGGATGTGGGTCGCAAGTATTTTCAAATGGATTACTTAAAAAAAGTCATCAGGCAATTGGGATGGTATAAAATGAATACACTCCATTTGCATTTTACAGAATGGTCCGCTTTTAGGTTGAAAAGTGACAAATATCCTGGACTTGCTGCTAAAGAGGCTTACAGTTATGACGATGTACAAGAGCTGCAAAAATTTGCCAAACAATACCATGTCATGATTGTTCCTGAGATTGACTTTCCAGCACATTCCACGGCAATTAATGACTACAAACCTGACCTGGCATTTAAATGCGAATCCATGAGAAGAGCAAAATGGCAGGGAGATGCTGTAAACAATTCGGGAAGGGCTTGGACGATGGATGTTACCAAACCAGAAGTGAGAGAATTTGTAAAAGGGATGATAGATGAGTTTGTTCCCTGGTTTGATGCACCTTATTTCCACATGGGCGGGGACGAATACCAATATGATCCTGAAAAAATCAAATGCCCAGAGTTAATGGAAGCCATGAAAAAGAAAGGCTATCCTTATCCAGGTGACATGTTTGTGGATTTTATCAATGATATCAATGTGCATATCAAATCAAAAGGCAAAACAACTCAAATTTGGAATTGGTGGAGGTTTAACAAAGACCAAACGAGCATACAACCTTCAACCGATATTGTCGTTAATATTTGGAATAAACCAATGATTAACAATATTTTAAATGATGGTTATAAGGCAATAATTACCCCCGAAGAAGAGTTTTATGTGACGCCTGGATTGGTAGATACTTCAGGATATGGTGTGGTGAAATGTAAAGTGGTTTACGAAACCTGGGAACCAGAAGTAAAACCCAACATTATGGGCTACAAAATTTGTATTTGGGCCGATAAAGCAGAAAAACAAGAAGATGCCTGGTTTGAAGGACATTCGTATCATCCCAAAGTTGTTTTGGCTGAAAAAACCTGGGCCGGAAAAGGCTCCAATACATTAGATGATTTTTTAAAAAGAGTGGCATTGGTTGGGGAAATTCCAGTCATTGAAAACAAATAACTGAATGCATAAAATATAAGGTCATGGAAACTACAAAAAAATTAAACGTATTTATTCTGGAGGACGATTTTATGGAAAGGGATAAAATAACCCAAACACTAGAAGAAGAAAGAGCTGACTATACAGTAAGATTTTTTTCAAAATCTGAATCCATATTTGATTTGCTGAATTTTTATCCGGATATAATCATCGCTGATTTTCAGACGAAAAGTGTTATCAATTGGAAAGATTGGTTTTGAGTTGAATTGGGGTATTTTTTTATTCAACACCAATGCCAAACTTCAAACAAAACAAAACCCCAAATTTCCATTAAATGGACCTTTGGGGTTTTTGTTTGTACCTTGTACCTAATACTTATGATTACACTCCTAAGCTGATAGATTTCATAGAAGTCATCGCTTCACGCAATTCAGCACCAACCAATTCAATTGGGTGAAAACGTAAAATTTCATTGATGGTAAACAATGTTTTGTTGTCAACACCATTGTCAATACCGTCATTGTAGTTTTTACCAATAATGTTGGTTTCTACATTTTTGAAGAAATCAGTCAACAATGGTTTACAAGCATGGTCGAATAAATAACAACCGTATTCAGCAGTATCAGAAATTACACGGTTCATTTCGAACAATTTTTTACGTGCAATGGTATTTGCAATCAAAGGCGTTTCGTGTAATGATTCATAGTAAGCAGATTCTTCGATAATTCCAGATTCTGTCATGGTTTCAAAAGCCAATTCAACACCAGCCCTTACCATAGCAACCATCAACAAACCATTGTCATAAAATTCTTGCTCAGAGATTTTAACATCACCGGCAGGCGTTTTTTCAAAATTAGTTTCACCAGTTGCCGCTCTCCAAGTCAACAAGTTTTTGTCGCCAGCAGCCCAGTCTTCCATCATGATACGAGAAAATTCTCCGCTGATGATGTCATCTTGGTGTTTGCGAAACAATGGGCGCATAATTTCTTTCAATTCTTCAGAAATTTGGAATGCTTTAATTTTCGCAGGGTTTGAAAGCCTGTCAAACATACCGCTTACACCACCATGTTTCAATGATTCAGTGATTGCTTCCCAACCGTATTGTATTAATTTTGAAGCATACCCTTTATCGATTCCTTTTTCAACCATTTTGTCGAAACAAAGAATAGAACCCGTTTGTAACAAACCACAAAGAATAGTTTGCTCACCCATTAAATCAGATTTTACTTCCGCAACGAAAGATGATTTTAAAACACCTGCTCTATCACCACCAGTGGCAACAGCATACGCTTTTGCATACGCCCAACCTTTACCTTCTGGATCATTTTCTGGATGTACAGCAATCAAAGTTGGCACACCAAAACCCCTAACATATTCAGCCCTAACTTCAGATCCTGGACATTTTGGAGCGACCATAATCACAGTAATGTCTTTACGGATTTGCATTCCTTCTTCTACGATATTGAAACCATGAGAATAAGAAAGCGTTGCTCCATTTTTCATCAATGGCATAATTGCAGAAACTACCGGAGTATGTTGTTTGTCAGGAGTTAAGTTGATTACCAAATCAGCCGTTGGAATCAATTGCTCATAAGTACCTACTTTAAAACCATTTTCAGTTGCACCAATATAAGAAGCTCTTTTAGCATCAATCGCTTCCTGACGTAAGGTATAAGAAATATCAAGTCCTGAATCTCTCATGTTCAATCCTTGGTTTAGGCCTTGTGCACCACAACCAACGATAACAATTTTTTTACCTTCCAATGCAGCAACACCTTCAGTAAATTCTGAACTGTCCATAAATTCACATTGTCCCAGTTGTTCTAATTTTTCTCTTAAAGAAAGCGTGTTAAAATAATTAGCCATTTATTTAATTAAGTTTAATTGATGAAGCATTAAAACTACTTTGTAATTACCCGTAGGGAATGAAAACAAAATAATACAATACAAAAGTGTTAAAAATTATGCGAACATCGAGGTGATTTTAATGTTTATTTAGGTACTTATAATGGATATATTTATGTGTCGATTACAATAATATAATTAATGTACTGATTTATTGCGTATTTACAAAAAAACTTATCATGTAATATTTTTTCTTTTATTGAATCATTACCCTTCATGCAGCTTTATTGTTGCTGGATATTATTCAATTTCAAAAATGATGTGCTAAGATTTGTCTTGATTATATCCCAAAAAGACTTTAGTTTTGAGAAAAAAATCACCTTAACCTGTTGAGAACTACGCTTAAAATGAAAAAAACAATCCCATTAATCATACTGTTTTTAATTGGTCTTTCTGAAGTAATGGTAGCACAAGTTGTTCATTTTTCGGACACAAAATTCAAGTCTTTACTGGTTGAAAATGAAGAAATTAACACCAACAAAGACAAAGACATTCAAACATCTGAAGCAATTGCATTTAGAGGAAACATCAAAATTGGATTTGAAGGGTTAACTTCCCTAGATGGCATTGAAGCCTTTGTAAACCTGAAAGGCTTGTGGTGCAATTCCAACAAACTTACTGTTTTAGACATCTCCAAAAATACCAGGCTCACACAACTTTGGTGTTGGGGAAACAGCATTACACATCTTGACCTGACCAAAAATATTACCTTGACCACTTTGGTATGTTATTCCAACAAACTTGCCAGTTTAGACATCTCCAAAAACAAAGTTTTAACCATTGTGCAATGTGGTCAAAACCCTATTAAACACCTCAATACCCATCATAATGAAGAATTAAAAGAGCTGTATTGTGACAACAACCAACTCATTAAATTAGATGTCAGTAAAAATATTTACCTGGTAAAATTGTTTTGTTTTGGAAATAAACTCACCCACCTTGACGTTTCTAAAAACTGGGGATTAACGTCTCTAAATTTTGTTAAAAATGACATCACTTCATTGGACATCAGTAAAAACATCCAACTGTCAGAACTCAATTGTTCGCAAACACAATTGTCGACCTTAAATATTTCAAAAAATACCAACTTGAAAATGTTGACTGCCGAAGGATGTGTAAATTTGAAAAGTATTTGTGTGGCTGATATTGCATTGGCTTCAAATCAAAAAGCATTTAGAAAAGAGCAACAAGTGGCATGGGTCAATAAATGTAAATAGCCATTTATTCCCCACGAACACTTATTTTATAAAGTTTAAAATTTAATTTCTTAGATTCAAGTTGTAAATGCAACTTCTGGGCGTTTAAAGTAATACTGAAATTTCAAAAAAAATATTTAAACAAAATTGAATAATTCAAATTACTTTATTCAAATGGAATGTATATAGGAATCCAACCCCATCTAAAATAGCAAATGCGTATGACAATAAACAAAACACTCCGATTATTACTATTATTTTTTATGCTATATACCGGTTTTGAGAATGTTCAGGCACAACAACAAGGTCAGTTTAGTCAGTACATGCTCAATTATTACATGGTTAATCCTGCTGTGAGTGGTACAGAAGATTTTGTGGATATAAAAGCAGGCTACAGACAACAATGGGCAGGAATTGATGGGGCTCCCAAAAATTATTATGTATCGGCACATACTCCTTTGGGAAAACTACACGGTTCTCACCATGGCAAAAGAGCAAACAAACAAATGCTTGAACACCATTCCATTGGAGGTTTATTTAATGGTCAAACCACAGGGCAACTCAGTCGTACTTCAGGATATGCCTCTTATGCGTACCATTTACCATTGGATTCCAAACATTTTTTAGCACTAGGAATTATGGCTGGGGCAGTGCAATATAGTTTAACACCTACTTTCGGAGCCGCACAAAAAGTAGATGATGATGCAATCAACACAGCAAACTTCAGTAGTATAGTACCTGATGGAAGCATTGGATTATGGTTTTATTCTGATGACTATTTCACGGGCTTATCAACCACACAATTGTTTGATAATAGGATAAATGTGGATGCTTCTGACAATTTAAATGCTACATTAAACCGTCATTACTATTTTGCAGGTGGATATGGAATTAAGGTAAACAGGGAAACAAAAATTATTCCTTCCACTTTGATCAAATATTCCAACAATGTATTGCAAATGGACCTTAATTGCAAAGTAAAATACCTGGGCAAATTATGGGCTGGTGCAAGTTATAGAAATAAAGATGCCATCGTTTTTTTAGCAGGTTGTTTGATTGCCAAACAAGTGGAAGTAGGTGTTTCTTATGATGTTACCACTTCCAATTTAAAAAGTTATTCAGGTGGAACGTATGAATTTGTATTGGGGTACAGGTTAAGCCAAAACGCCGGAATTATTAGCCCTTCAGATTTCTGGTAGATTTTCCCTAGTTAAAACATTTGAATTCTAAAAAACAAAAAGCCCATTATTGGGCTTTTTGTTTATAAATACATTCAGGAAAGCCTATTCATTTTCAATTTTCAATTTTTTACAAGGATCGAAATCTGATAAATTCACAAAAGGATTCATTTCAATTTCAGACTTTGGCAAAACATTTTCTTTGATGTTCAACTTAGGAATTTTCACTTCTGTTCTCCTATTTAATTGGTGTTCCTCTTCGGTACATTCAACCTCATTTTTACAATGGTTAATCAATTGCGTTTCACCATATCCTTTTGCGGTGATTCTTTTAGAAGCAATACCTTTACCCACAATATACGCGACAGCAGCATTGGCTCGTTTTTGAGAAAGTAGTTTGTTGTAACTATCACTTCCTCTTGCATCAGTATGAGAACCCAATTCAACGCTTATGGTTGGATAGTCATTTAAAAAAGTCACCAAATGATCCAATACGATGGCAGCGTCAGGTCTAATAGTTGCCATGTCAAAATCATAATAAAGGTCTTTAACTTCCAATGTCATATTTTTTTCCATTTTATTCAATTCCAATGGATCAATTGAAGCAGTAGCTTTTGCTTTGATAACTTCCAATTGTTGACAGTCGGCAAAATAGATTTGGTGAAGTGCTTTGATTAAATAATTGTTTTTCCTCTTTCCTTTAAATTGGTAATTGCCATCATTATCAGATAGATGCACCTGATATTCTTTCGTTTTGGTATCATACACATAAACCTTTGCATTTGCAATACCAATTTTAGTGTTAGCATCAATGACTTTACTACTAATCAGGATATTTTCTTCTGATTCTTCAAAAATCAAATTCAACGTATCGTTTATAATACTGTTATTACTGATTTCAAAAGCTGTTTTAATAGTATCAAGACCAATATGAGATCCGGTGACATGCAGCTTTTGACCTAAATCTACCTCTAAACTTGTTGGTTTTGCTTCTTTCGAAACAACAGCTGTAACGCCTTCATTTGTAACTGCATTTGTAAGCGCAACATGCACTGAATCAAGCGCAATAATATCCCCGTTCAACTTTTTTAGTTTTGTCACAATAACCAACATTTTTTGTTCTATTCTATAGTCATAAACATAAAATATATCATCATCAATACCGCCATGTTTTCTATTTGAACTTAAGTAAGCGTGTTGTTTCCCGAGCGTAATGTATCCAAAATCATCTTTATTAGAGTTGATAGGATAAGCCAAATTTTTGGGAATAACCTCAGTATTTAATGGTTTTTTGAAGATATCTAAACCTCCAAATCCTCCCCAGCCATCGGAAGAAAAATACAATACATTGTTGGCATCCACATAAGGAAAAACTTCGGTTTCAGAAGTGTTTACCGTAGGGCCTAGATTTTCTGGTTTACTCCATACGCCATTGTTATTTACAACTTTGTATAAATCCATTCCCCCAAATCCACCAGGCATATCAGATGCAAAAATCATCGTATTGCCATCTTTCAAAAGGGCTGGGTGACAAACAGAATAATTGTGGCTATTGAATGGCAACCTTTTGACATCTTTATACTTGCCTTTGGCATTCAAATCAGCCTCAGCAATGATTAATTTAATGACACCTCCAATTTTTTTACTTTGTTTATCATTGGTAGTAAAATACATCTTCTTTTGGTCTGAGGAAAATGAAACAGCACCTTCATGGTATTTAGAATGAAGGTGCTTGTTATATTTAACAGAAACATCCCCATAAGATTTATCTTTGGTCCACATCGAGTCGTCTAAAGGATGGTGGCCATAATACCCCAATGTAGGTCCTTCATTGGCCGTTAGGGGAGTGTGGTCATCGTGTAAATTTTCAATTTTATCTGAATAAGAAATATGTAATCCCTCATTTTCTACACTACCCAAAGGTCTTTTATAAATTTTCTTTTCAATTTTAGTAGTATCCGCTACATACAAATCTAAGAAAGGCGTATGGTTCCATTCAGAAACTTTATGAACTGGACCAGAAGCTCTATTGGAAACAAAAATCAAATTATTGTCTAAAATATAAGGTGAAAATTCAGTCCAGTGTGAATTGATATTGAGGTCATAAACTTTTATGTATAAGGAATCGTGTTCAATGCTGGGAAGCTGCTCCAAAAATGAAATATGGTTTGCTGCTACTACATCTTTAGGTTCTAAAACAAGGTATTTTTTCCAATAAGATAAGGCTTCGCTATATTTTGCATTGCCAGTAAGGGCCATTGCTAAATTTTTCAACGCTACTTCATCGTTTTGATCCTGCTCCACCACCTTGCGAAGAATACGCTCAGCATCTTTAGAATCATTTACCTTTAGGTATGCTTCTGCAAGATTTTTTAAATCATTCATTCCGGCTTGGTTTGCCTCCAACAATTTTTCATATTGAATGATAGCCGTAGCATAATTCATTCGTTTAAATTCTTTTTCGGCAGTTTCTTTGGTATAGGTCGCTTGTCCAAAAAGGAAGGTATAAGTAACCAGCATCACTAACGTAAGGATAGATTTTTTCATTGTTATATACTTTAAATATTAAAAATACCTGGGTGTTAAAATACTTGCATTTGAGGTAGCAAATTCGTACCTAATCATAATTTCATGAGACCCTTTGGTGATGCTATTGCTTAAACTTGTAGTCGTATAATCATACGCATAACCAACTTTAAAGCCTTGAAAAGGACTAAACTCAAGTAAGCCAACAACAGCATCTAAAGTTCTGTAAGAAACCCCAAGAGATAACTTATCATAAAACCAAAAGTTTAAGTTTAAATCCAGCAATAGTGGAGCTCCCGAAGCAGCTTTAAACATAAAAGAAGGCTTAACGACTAAAATTGGATGCAAGCGCTTCACAAAACCTGCCATTAAAAAATAATGACGTGCTTGTTCAGCATTGATTTTTAAAGTATTGTTTTTATATAAGTTATTGTTGTATAGTCTTGGCATTGAAGCACCAGCATACCATTTATCGGTAGCATAATATACCCCTAAACCCAAATTGGGTAGCACTTTGTTCACATTAGTACTAAAAGCCGGATCATATTTGTTGTCAATTAAATCAATGGAGGTCAAGTCTGCGGCATAATACGATCCACCGATGGTTCCACCTAAACTTAATGTTCCGGCATTGGTTAAGCGAATTCTTTGAGCATAAGTAAAATAAACGCCTGTATTTTTATCGGCTCCAATGTAATCGGTATAAATCAATCCACCAATACCGACTTTTTCATTTAAAATTGGCATGTCTGCAGCCAGCGTGGCGGTTCTAGGCGCCCCACCAATTCCATTCCACTGATTTCTATACAATAAAGTTAAGTTTAAAACATCCCTACTGCCCGCATAAGCAGGGTTTATAGCCAAAGTATTAAACATGTATTGTGAATATTGAGGATCCTGTTGGGCATATCCGGTAGCACAAGCTAAGCTCCAAAGCAGCACAATTATTCTAAAATTCTTTTTCATAATCTTAATATTATACGTTATAAACAATAGCTGTTATGGTTAATTTCTATCTTCTAAGGGTGATGTATTTAACCACTTTATCCACTTCACCAGACAATAATTTTACCTCTGCCACTAAAAAATAGGTGCCGTCTGGTAGGCCCTCACCAATCACAAGTCCTGAATTGGCATTGCCATCAAAATTGTCATCATAATTTTTCTTTTCGTAAACCAAATTTCCCCAACGGTTGTAAATTAAAACATCAATTGGAATTTTAAGTGGATTAAAAATTTCAAAATTATCGTGGACTAAATCATTATTGGGTGAAAATCCTGAAGGTATTTTATACTCACATACTGCCACTAGTATACTATCAGATTTTTTACATCCATTTAAATCACTGACAGTAACGGTATATGTTTTCGTAATTAATGGGCTAAATGCTACATTGTTGGTAACGCCATTGTTCCAAGCATAAGAATTTCCACCCTGACCAAATAAGGTTACCAAATCGCCGGCACAAACTGAAGTTGCACTTGCATTGGCTTTTACATCACTGGAATTTGAAGGAAACAAGGTCACTTTCACGGTATCAGAGGCTGAACAACCATGGATGTCCATACCAACAACTTTGTATGTTTTGGTGATGGTTGGAACAAAACTTACATTGTTCAATACACCATTGTCCCAAACATAGGTACTCGCTCCAGCACCTATTAGTGTAACCTGATCTCCAGGACAAACAGCAATTGGATTACCGGCATCAACTTCTGGTAAGGAATATACAGTTACAGTTACTTCGTCTGTAGAAGGCAATGCACATTGATTTGCAGTGGGACTTGTAACAGTGTAGGTTTGTGTACTGGATGGCGCAAATGCAACATAATCAATAACTCCTTTGTCCCAAGTATAAGTAGTTCCTCCAGAGCCAAACAAGGTCACTGAATCACCAGGACAAATGGCTAATTTACTCGCATTGGCTTTTATAGGCACCGAAGTTTTGGTATTTACCATTACCACCACAGTAGCAGTATTTGAACAACCATTGGTAGTACCTGTTACCGTATACGTTTTGGTAGCTAATGGCGTAAAAGTTACATTATTCATTACGCCATTGTCCCAGGTATAAGTGGTGGCACCAGAGCCATTTAAAGTAACCGTATCGCCTTCGCATCTTGTTTGAGGAGCACCGGCAGACACAATTGGTTTCGGAATAACATTCACCGTAATCGTATCAGGTAAAGGGGTGGTACATCCATTTGCCACCGGACTATTCACGGTATAAACTTGAGTACCACTAGGTACAAATGCTTTTTTGTCAATTACACCATTGTCCCAAGTAAATGTGCTTGCTCCTGTTCCAAATAAGGTAACAGAATCACCTTCACAAACATTTTTGCTAGAAGCATGGGCATCAATGATAACATCATTAGTGATTACACTTACCGTCACATTTGAAGTAGAAGTACAACCACTAAGTGTTCCGGTAAGTTTATAGGTTGTAGTCGTTGTTGGAGTAGCAATTGGGTTCGCAATGGTTGCATCATTCAAAGAAGCAGCAGGACTCCATAAAAAGGTTGCACCAGGATTGCCCGTTCCATTTAAAGTTGTAGCACCACCAGCACAAATTGAAATGGGATTTCCTGCTGAAACGTTCGGACTTATTAAAGTATTAGAAAGCGTTTTTGTGCCTGAACAACCAGTGGCATCAGTAACGGTAAGCGTATAAGATTGGGTAATGGCTATTTGCTTGACAACAATTTCATTGGGGGTTCCTGTACCTGTTGGGGACCAGGTAAAAGTAAATGCAGGATTAGGCTCAGCCTTCAAAACAATATCGTCATTGACACAAATACCTGGATTTTTAATATAAAAATCAGCCACTGGTGAAGCTTTAAGCGTTACCGTAACGGTTGCTAAATTGGAACAATCGTTGGCATCAGTACCTGTAACAGTATATGTTGTTGTGATGAATGGTTTTGCAATTGGATTGTTGCTATTGGGATCTGATAATGTTGCCGTTGGAGTCCAGGTGTATTTTCCTCCAACTCCAGCACCACTGGCTACAAGTTGAACCGAATCTCCCTTACAAACTGCAGCAGGTGTTGGAACTGTTATGGTTGGAGGATTACCAGGTTTGTACGCAATCACAACCGAATCGGTAGCGGTACAAGTTAATGTACTAAATGAAATATCGTCTAATGCAAAATCATTATACCTGGGAGTTACCACGTTATCTTCGATAGAAATTGTAATAGAAGTATTTGATCCAGAGTTCCAGGTGGCATAAAACTGGTTCCATTGTTTCGCAGCAGGATTAGGGTTGGCTAAAACTTTATAAACCCCGCCAATATTGGAACCATTAATGTCAAAATTAAGCTCTGGGTTGATATCTCCGGCAGGACTTAAGTTACGAACCCAGGCATAAAAAACATATTCTGTATTTGGAGTCACGGTAATATTTTGTTGCCACACCTTAATCCCTGGTATTCCGTTACCATCAATAAACATGTATTTTCCGGTGCCGGTGGTATGGTCAGTAAATTGTTCGGCCCAACTTTTATTGGCCAATCCATTAGTCACAATATCATAGCGCCCACCGCCACCTGGGAACTCAATATTGGGGGTAAAAATATATCCTGTAGTAAAACCAGTATTTCCTGCACTGAAATCTCCATTGGCAATTAAATTTCCGGAACCATATTCAATGGTTTCTAAAATATAAAGCCCTGTATCTTTTACCGTAATACTTTGTGTCGCTTCTCCAGTATTCCATTGATACACTTTTCCGGCTGGACCAGTCAACATTTTGCTTATGGCTGCTCCTTTGCAAAAATATACGGTGTCAGGGCCCAGGTCAATAGGATCACATCCTTTTACAGATCCTCCCCTCAATACACGGTTATTGTCCTTATGGGGCGTATTGTTCTTTTCTGAGTTGAATGATGTGTTGGCTTTTGTATTCGCCGCAATTGCCATTTGACCTGAAGTCATTAAAAATGAAGTAATTAACAACGCAATCATTCCAAAATTTGTCATTCTTCTAAATAATAGTTTCATATTCTTTTGTTTTTAGTTGACATACATACCGAATAGAGTAAAAAAGTAATTATAAAATTATATGAAATAATAAATTAACTATTTTATGTAGCAAATATACTATTTTATCTTTCAATATTAATAAATAAGTTTCAATATATTTCTATATATTATATTTTTCGATAAATAATAATTATTTGAAATATTTTAAATGGCTTTCAGGTAATAAAAAACATTTGAGCAGACAGCAGGATTACTCCTTCGCCTTTCTCAGACCACCGTGAATGCTCCGGTACAAGGAAGGCTGCGGTTTCTTCAGATTGTTTAAATCTAATGTCATGCAAGGCGGTATAAACCTTGTCCTAACTATTTGTGATTCATCACTTAATAGACTATATTTCTTTCAGTAAAACCACTAGCTATAACGCTAGGTTAATAAACAACTTTTTTAAAAAATCATTGAATTGTACTGACACTAATTAGCTAAAGATGTTTCAATGCTATTGCAGCAATTGCGAATAAGCCACAAAAGCAAATTCATGCATTCAAAATAAACTTTTTTTATAATTCCACTCTTCCCTTTACTACAACTAGTACATTTCAACTATATTTGAAAATCAATATTTCATGATTCTGAAAACAAAAAAGTCAACATGTTTACCTTTTTACAAGCGGCCAACATCTGTAACGGAAAAGTCATCAATTTCCAAAACGATTTCCCTGTGCGTCACTTGCTGACAGACAGCCGTAAAGCCATTATTTCTGACGCTTCCTTATTTTTTGCCATCAAAGGCGAACACCACAACGGGCACCAGTTTCTTAAAGAATTATACAAAAAAGGCATCAAACAATTTGTGGTAGAGCGTGAGGCGCACATCACCAAAAGTATGTTTCCCGGAGCCAATATCATTGAAGTAAAATCGGCGGTGACAGCCTTGCAACAATTGGCAGCACATTATAGAAATGGCTACCATATTCCAGTAATTGGTATCACTGGAAGCAATGCCAAAACCATTATCAAAGAGTGGCTTTCTCAATTGCTGAGCAAAGATTTTAACATTGTGCGCAGCCCCAAAAGTTACAATTCTCAAATTGGAGTGCCTTTGTCTGTTTGGCAAATTAACCCCAACCATAACCTTGGCATTTTCGAAGCAGGAATTTCTAAGCCTGGGGAAATGGAATGTCTGCAAAAAGTAATCAAACCTACCATTGGTATTTTTACCAATATTGGTACGGCGCACAGCGAAGGCTTTACTGCTGACGAACAAAAAATCAAAGAAAAGCTCAAACTGTTTCGTGAAAGCGAATTGCTTTTTTATTGCAAAGACCATGTAGTGGTAGATGAAATTATCAAAACTACTTTTAAAGGCAATTTACCCCGTTTGTTCAGCTGGTCAAAAGTAGACGATACCGCCGATTTGAAAATCGAAATCATTCGCCGCGACCTGCACGAAACTATTATTGAGTTCAGTTCCTGTCACGAAGTGTATCACCAAAAATATTCGGTTTTTAAAATCCCGTTTACCGATGATGCATCTATAGAAAACATCATTCACTGTATTTGTGTGATGGTATTTTTAAAAGTAGAAGGCGCAGAAATCCAAAACCGTATACGTTTGCTGAAGCCAATTTCCATGCGTTTGGAATTGAAAGAAGGCATCAACGGATGTGCCATTATCGACGACACTTACAACAACGACTTGGCGGGATTAAAACTCGCCCTCGATTTCTTAACGCAACACAAACCCCAAAGTAAAAAAACGGTGGTGCTTTCAGACGTGTTGGAAGCAGGAATTACGGACGAAGATTTGTACCAAAGCATTGCAGATTTGTTGGCTTCCAAAGCAATAGACAAGCTTATTGCGGTGGGAGAAAAAATAGCTGCCTACAAACATTTATTCAAAAAGAACAGCAAATTTTTTCAGGATACAGAAGCATTCCTCCAGAAAATAGACAAGAAAAATTTCAACAATGAAATCATCCTGATCAAAGGAGCTAGGGTATTTGGTTTTGAAAAAATTGTAAACATTTTGGAACAAAGGGTTCATGGCACTGTGCTGGAAATTAACCTGGATGCTTTGTCGCATAACCTTAATTTTTATAGGAACAAATTAAAACCCAATGTCAAAATCATGTGCATGGTGAAATCACATGCTTATGGCGCGGGGATATTGGAAGTAGCACATTTGCTGCAATTTCACAGGGTAGATTATTTGGCAGTGGCTTATGTGGACGAAGGCGTTTTGCTTAGGGAAAATGGAATTTCTCTGCCGATTATGGTTTTGAATCCTTCTGTGCAGACTTTCGAGAAAATGGCTGTAAACAACCTTGAGCCCGAAATTTATAGCCTTGAAATGCTTCAGGACTATTTAGAATTTATCAATAACAAACCAGCAACCATTCACTTGGCGCTGGATACAGGCATGCACCGTTTGGGTTTTGAATCGGCAGATCTTGAACAATTGATCAATACCGTCAAATCAAAAAACCATTTGAAAGTAGCCTCCATATTCAGCCATTTGGTAGGAGCTGATGAAGACATGTTCAACGATTTTTCGAGAGAACAAATCAAGTTGTTTGAAGAAATGGCCAGTAAAATTGAAACCGGACTTGGCTATAAAACCATCAAACACATTTTAAATTCTGTTGGAATAGTTCGTTTCCCAAAAGCCCAGTTTGACATGGTACGCCTTGGCATTGGTTTATACGGCATTGAAGCTACAGGGATTGAACAGGATGGATTACAGACAGTTGGGACACTAAAAACCATCATTTCTCAAATCAAGGAAATCGCAAAAGGGGAAACAGTGGGTTACAGTCGTAAAGGAAAAGTGAATGACAACATGACCATTGCTACCATTGCCATTGGTTATGGTGATGGATTTAGCCGCAGGTTCAGCAATGGCGTTGGACATGTGTTGATCAAAGGACAGGAAGCGCCCATCATCGGCAATATTTGTATGGACATGTGCATGGTCGACATTTCCAATATTGACGCAAAGGAAGGTGACGAAGTAATTGTTTTCGGAAAAGACCTGAGCATTTCAGAATTGGCAAAAGCCATAGACACCATTCCTTATGAAATCCTGACCAATGTCAGTGAAAGGGTAAAAAGGGTGTTTTATTCGGAGTAGTTTTGAAGGTATTAGGTACAGGGTACAGAGTACAGAGTACAGAGTATAGAGTACAAAGTACAGAGTAAAGAGTGCAGCGTAATGATATTTTTAAACAGCTCACATTTTAATTCATACAATGAGTGAGATTTATTCTTAAACTTCAATTAAACCAATTCCTATGAAAAAACTATTCCTCTTCCTTACCGCAATTGCCTTATTTTCTTGTGATCCTGCCATGGAAAGTAGCCTGGAAAGTAGCAATACGAGCGACAAAGATTCTTCCATAATTGATGCGCCATTGGTGATGGATAACATTCCGGTGGTCACAGAAATATACCCAAATCCTTGTCAGGAAATTTTGAATGTCAAAAAAGGAAAAGAAGCCATGGTATTGTATTATATCTATTCCCCAGACAGAAAAACAATGGTTGCGGGTACGCTCGACAGGTTTACCAATACCATTAACATGTCTAAAGTCGCTCAGGGAGAATACATTATCCGGTTCATGGATTCAACCAGCACCAAAGAAGCGGAGTTTACACTTAAAGTTAATGGGGAGATTTAGTGTCTATGGGTTTCCCACGGGTACCTGCTTAATCTTGGTATAAAATACAATTGCAAAATATTTATTCTTTAGCTTTTTCATTATGGTCTTAATTTTCTTGGCTCCAGATGATATACATTTGTATGATACCTATTTTTAAGATACTATGGTTCTTGATTTTAATTATTATTGGTCCCGATATTCTCGGGATTCGGAACCGTGCTTTCGCAATGCACCCTTTACATTTTATCAAGCTTTTTCTGTTTCTAGTTTAAATTAAGAAAGTAGCAATCGGCTATTCGTCGGACTTCATCATTATCGCAAAATAAAAAAATAGCAGCTATTTCAAATTTGAAATAGCATTTCACCTAGAACCGAAGGCATTCAATCTGTTACAATTTTCTTTTGGATAGGATTAAAATTTAAGCCAGCATGATTCGTCTATGTCTAGGTTAAAGTCCTAACAAACCATTCACTACTTTTCAATTCAAACTTTAGTGTTGCTTTATATTTTTTCATATCTTGCAACCTTATTGCACAAATTAGATTTAATAGCCCAACAACACATGTTCTTAAACATCCTCTTACTTTTTATTACCGCATTTGGAGCAGGAATCGCTGTTTTTTTAATTCCTGAACTCAATAAAGAAAAATTCAAAGCCATCCTTTCATTCAGTGGTGCGTATTTATTTTCCATTACGGTAATTCATATTTTACCCGAATTGTTTCATGAAAGCAGCAATCCTATCCAAGCGGGGATATTTGTACTCATGGGATTCTTCCTGCAAATGATGCTGGAATATTTCACTTCAGGAGTTGAACACGGACACATACACCACAGCCATGAAACCACTGCAATACCCTATTTATTATTGGTTTCTTTGGGAATTCACTCTTTTCTTGAAGGGACTTTATTGGTTCATCCTTCCTCTGTGCATGGCGGCGAAGGGGCAACAACCTTGATGTTTGGACTCATCATGCACAAAATGCCTGAAGCTTTTGCGCTAATGTCTGTACTGGTTTTGCAGATGAAAAATAAAACTTTGGCCATTGGCTTATTGGTTTTGTTTGCACTTACTTCTCCTATGGGAATGATGATGAGCAATGCCTTATTCAACATGAACCTGATTACCAAAGACGTATTTGGGATTTTATTCGCCTTGGTGGCGGGTAATTTCTTACACATTTCCACCACCATATTTTTTGAAAGCAGCCCTGAACATAAGTTCAAAGCGCAAAAATTATTACTCTCTGTTTCAGGTGCCGGCATGGCAATTTTGGCAGAGTATTTTATGGGACACTAAATTTAGTGTTGAGTTATGGGTGTTGAGTTTTGAGTAAAAAAACGTTGCCTTATAACGGTATGTTCCCGTGTTTTTTTCTTGGTAAATTGGCGACTTTATTTTCCAGCATTTTGAAAGCGGTAATCAATTTTGAACGGGTTTCGTTGGGTGCTATCACTTCATCCACATAACCCATAGAGGCTGCGAGGTAAGGATTTGCAAATTTGTTGGTGTATTCGTCAATTTTTTCTTCTAGGCGTTGCGCTGGATCATTGGCTTCAGCAATTTCTTTTTTGAAAATAATTTCAGCGGCTCCTTTTGCGCCCATCACTGCGATTTCGGCGGTTGGCCAGGCAAAATTCATATCGGCACCTATGTGTTTGGAATTCATTACATCATACGCACCTCCATAAGCTTTTCGGGTAATTACCGTGATTCTTGGTACTGTGGCTTCACTAAAAGCATACAACAATTTGGCCCCATTGGTAATAATTCCTCTCCATTCCTGGTCCGTGCCTGGCATAAAACCGGGTACATCTTCCAGTACCAATAAGGGAATATTAAAACAATCGCAAAAACGAATAAACCTGGCGGCTTTGGTGCTGGCATTGATGTCAAGTACTCCAGCCATCACCGAAGGTTGGTTGCCGACAATGCCAATACTTCTTCCTGCCAAACGGGCAAATCCAACCACGATATTACAGGCAAAGTTTTCATGTACTTCCATGAAAGAATCCTGGTCACAAATTTCATGCACCACCTCACGCATGTCGTACGGTTGGTTGGGGTTTTCAGGAATTACGAGGTCAAGCTTGGGTCTAAGTTCTGAACCGTTGGAGTTTTCATAAAATACATTTGGGGCTTTGTCTTCGCAGTTTTGAGGAATATAACTTAACAGTTTTTTGATATTCGTAATGCATTCAATTTCATTGGCATAAGCAAAATGCGTCACTCCACTTTTAGAAGCATGTGTACTTGCTCCACCCAATTCTTCGGCACTTACCTGTTCGTGCGTTACCGTTTTTACCACGTTTGGTCCTGTCACAAACATGTAAGACGTATTTTCTACCATCATAATAAAGTCTGTAATGGCGGGAGAATAAACTGCTCCACCAGCACAAGGACCCATAATGGCTGAAAGTTGAGGAATAACCCCAGAAGCCAAAGTGTTTCTGTAAAAAATATCCGCATAGCCTCCTAAAGAAACCACGCCTTCCTGAATTCTTGCGCCACCTGAATCATTTAAACCAATAATTGGCATCCCATTTTGCATGGCCAGGTCCATGATACGGCAAATCTTTTTGGCATGCGCTTCCGACAAGGCACCACCGAAAATGGTAAAATCCTGGGCATAGACATATACCGAACGTCCATGAATGGTTCCATAACCTGTAATGACCCCATCGCCCAAATACTTTTCATGCTCCAAACCAAAATCATAACAGCGGTGTGTTACAAACTTTCCAATTTCTTCAAATGTTCCTTCATCTATCAATAAGTGAATGCGTTCACGGGCAGTCAGTTTGCCTTTTGCATGTTGAGCTTCGATTCTATTTGCTCCACCGGCAAGTTCGGCTTCCTGGTGAAGGGCATGTAAATGCGCCAGTTTTTCTTTGTTGGATGATGACATGGTATAAAAATTTAACCTCCTGCTGGTACGTGAATAATTTGGATGAAGTTATGAAGAAGGGACATAAAACAAAGTGATATGCAAAATAAATAATGTTGGAATGGAATGAAGGAGTATTCAAAAAAATAGTTCTAAATAAAATACTATGGGTAAGTATAATACAGATGTTGATATTTGTGATTTTGCGATAGGGATAGAGGCATTGTTTGAGTTCTTTTTCCTTGTTGTCTTCAGTAATAAGTAAACACTAAAGTTTGATAACAAGGAAAAAAACGAGTGCCGATAGCCCGGGAATCGCCCTAAAAATCCTATAAATAATTTTTAGGGCTAATGATATTTTTTAATGAACCTTAAAAAACACTATACTTTAGTTTGATACTTTTGATATTATCAAATTAAGGTAACCCACAATAAATCATCTAGAGCCAAAAAATATAAAACACCTAACCTCTTAAGTTTTACAAAAAAACATTAGTTAGTCACACACAGAATATTTATTTTTGCTGGGTTAAATAAAAATCATATCCTAATGAGTACTTCAACACTTACTGACAATCTTTCTGACAGAATTAATGCACTTGCAGAATCGGCCACTATTGGTATGGCCAAAAAAGCTCGTGAACTTGGCGCACAAGGTATTAGTGTAATCAACTTAAGCTTTGGAGAACCTGATTTTCAAACGCCTCAATACATTAAAGACGCGGCGAAGAAGGCTATTGATGATGGATTTACTTTCTATACTCCGGTACCAGGTATTCCTGACCTTAGAAAATCAATTGTTGATAAATTAAAAAAAGACAACAAACTAGACTATAAACCAGAAAACATTGTCGTATCCACAGGTGCGAAACAATCGATTGCCAACGCTTTATTGTGTTTGGTAAATCCTGGAGATGAAGTAATTGTATATGCACCTTACTGGGTAAGTTACTCTGAATTGGTAACTTTGGCTGGTGGTGTTTCTGTATTGATTGATGGTGGTATTGAAAATGATTTCAAAGCAACAATTGAACAATTGAAAGCGGCCATTACGCCTAAAACAAAAGTAATCATGTTCTCTTCTCCTTGTAACCCAACCGGTTCTGTATTTACAGCACAGGAGTTGAGTGACATTGCAGATGTAGTGGCAGCAAACGAAAACATATTTGTGATTGCCGATGAAATTTATGAATACATCAATTTTGGTGAAAAACATGTTTCTATCGCCTCATTCCCTAAAATTAAAGAAAGAGTAGTAACGGTAAACGGATACTCTAAAGGTTTCGCAATGACTGGCTGGAGAGTTGGTTACATGGCTGCTGAAAAATACATCGCTGACGCTTGTGATAAATTACAAGGTCAGGTGACTTCAGGTACTTGTTCTATTGCTCAAAAAGCAGCAGTAGTCGCTTATTCTGATTTAACGGAAACCTACAAAATGACAGAAGCTTTCTTGAGAAGAAGAAACTTGTGTTATGATTTGTTGAAAGATATTCCAGGGGTGAAAGTTAATTTACCTAAAGGAGCGTTCTATTTCTTTATAGACATTAGCTCATTCTTCGGTAAAAAAGACGAAGCTGGTAATGTAATCAACACGGCAGAAGAATTGTCAATGGTGATTTTGAATGATGCCCATGTGTCAACTGTAACAGGTGAAGCTTTTGGTGCTGACAAATATATCCGTATGTCATTCGCTGCTTCAGATGAAAACCTGATCAAAGCATTGACCAATATCAAAGCTACTTTAGCTAAATTGAAATAATTGTTTTTAGTTTTCAAGTTATCGGGTTTTCAGTTTTCAAGTTTGAATTGATGACTAAAAACCCGATAACCGATAACTTGATAACCGATAACTAAAAACAATGTTCGATCAACTATTTGAAAACTTTGCCAAGCAACATGTACTCATCATTGGTGATGTCATGATAGATTCTTATTTGTGGGGAAAGGTGGATCGTATTTCACCTGAAGCACCGGTTCCGGTACTTAACCTGCAAAAAAGAGAACAACGTTTGGGCGGAGCCGCTAATGTAGCCTTGAATGTTCAGGCATTAGGAGCCACTCCTGTACTTTGTGCCGTGATTGGTAAAGATGCGGAAGGAGATCAATTGCTTAAATTATTGGAACAAAACAACCTGAGTACCGCCGGAATTATCCAATCTGAACACAGGGTAACCACCATCAAGCACAGGATCATTGCAGCGTCTCAACACGTTTTAAGAGTTGATGCAGAGATTGATACAGAGATTTCTACAGAAGAAAGAAATTTACTTTTAGTCAAAATAAAAACACTTTTAAAAGATACCAACGTAGTTATTTTTGAAGATTACGACAAAGGCGTTATAGGCGAAACCTTGATTGCTGAAACGGTAAAACTGACCAAAGCACTGGGCATACCAACCGTAGTAGATCCCAAAAAACGCAACTTCATGCATTACCATGGCGTGAGTTTATTTAAACCCAATTTGAAAGAATTGAAGGAAGGTTTGAAAGCTGATTTCAAAGGAATATTGTTAGAGGATGTGAGCAATGCGGTGGCAGAATTGAAAACCAAACTGCATTTAGAAGGAGCCTTGATTACGCTTTCTGAACATGGCGTTTACATTGATGCGAACAACGAACAAGTACAAATCCCGGCACACAAACGCGAAATTGCAGACGTGTCCGGCGCTGGAGATACAGTAGTTAGTGTAGCTGCATTATGTGTTGCGCTCAACCTCAAACCAGCTATGACAGCAGCTTTGTCTAACCTCGCAGGAGGAATTGTTTGCGAACACGTAGGCGTAGTTCCGATAGACAAAGAAGTATTAAAAAGTGAAGCCATCAGGTTGTTGAGTAAGGTGTAGATTGTAAAAATTAGATTCGTTAGCTTTGCGTTAGGGATAGAGGCATTGTTTGAGCTCTTTTCCCTTGTTGTATAAAGATAGAAAATGCTTCAAATTTCAATAACAAGGGGAAAAGCGAGTGCCGATAGCCCGACCCGAAGGGAAACGCCCATATTATTCAATCTTTACTTTTCAATTGAATTTCTTCCCAATAAATCTATATATTAATATTATTTAATCCACTTAGAAACAAAAATGATAATCTACCTCATAGGCATGATGGGTGCTGGGAAAAGCACTTTCGGAAAACAACTGGCCACTTATTTGAATTTCCCTTTTGTTGATTTGGATGAAGCCATTGTACAACATGAAGGAAAAACCATTGCGCAATTGTTTGAAACTTTAGGAGAAAATGGTTTTAGGTTAATAGAACAAAAAGTGTTACAAATAGAAAGTAATACCACTACCAATAAAATTATTGCTACCGGTGGAGGAACACCCTGTTTTTTTGACAACATGGCTTATATGAATACAACAGGTTGTACCCTATTTTTAAACATTGCTGCTGCTGAAATCGCCAACCGTTTGTGCAAAGCCAACAACCAACACCGTCCCTTATTGAAAGACAAATCAAAAGAAGAAATTCAGGAATTTATTACGCAAAAATTAGCCGAGAGAATTTCCTTTTATGAAGAAGCCCAGGTTGAAATCATGGATCCTACCATGGATTTGGGGTTATTGAAAGGGGTTATTTTGTAAGTTTCAGGCTACTTACATTTAATCTTAAACTATTGGTGTTTTTAGTTTTCAAGTTATCGGGTTTTCAGTTTTCAAGTTTGAACCGATAACTAAAAACAATGTTCGATCAACTATTTGAAAGCTCCTCTCAAGCCTGAAGACTTTAATCATGCTAGGACCAAGTCTTCGCAAAAGCTCAAGACTTGATCCAGTGAAGGGGGACAATAAAAGAATTGTTTCTCTGAAAAAATTGAGTTAATCGTATAATTTTAAGAATTCATATTTTTATAGTGGAACTGGTTAAAAATGTATATTTTTGTTATAAATGCATTCACTATGGATAAAACATTTTTCAAAATGCAAACTTTCAAAGATGCAGATATTCAAAAAAAATATTGGCAATCTAAAACCTTTGATGAAAGGTTATCTGCTGCTATGGAGATGGTAAAAGTTTCTTATAGTCAACATGTTACACCTAGTGTTTCAATGGATAAATCTCTTACAAAAATGAGATTAAGAAATGGGTAATATTTTCAATGATGATTTTCAGGATTTTATTAACTGTTTAGAGAAATCAAAGGTTAAATATATTTTAGTAGGAGGTTATTCTGTGGTGTTACATGGTTATCCAAGAACAACTGGTGACTTGGATATTTGGGTTGAAAAATCAGCATCAAACTATAATTTATTGACAATAGCTTTTTATGATTTTGGGATGTCAATTATGGACCAAGGAATTTTCCTGTCAAATGAAGTTGACGTATTTACTTACGGTAGACCTCCACAAGCAATTGATTTAATGACTGAATGTAAGGGTCTTCTTTTTGAAAATGCTTATGAGAATTCTAACATAATAACTGTTGATTCGATTAAGGTGAGGTTAATCCATTATAATGACTTAATAACCGCAAAAAAAAGTGCCGGAAGACATAAAGATCTAAATGACCTTGAACACCTGTAATTTTTAAGACTAAAATTTTATTCCTACAAATTAATAACCCCGTTGGTCTATCGTAAATGCAAGCGCAGGCCCAAACGATTGCTGATCCTAATGGCTAATGTTTACATGTTGTGTGGTGCAAGTCATGCGCTTTTGCGAAGAGTAGACATAAACTAGTGGAGGGAAACCTGTCTGTACATGATTAAATCAGCGAACCTCACAAATCCAACTTCCGTAATACCTTGGCTTTTACGGCCATAAAACCTACTACCAATAAGGTCATGCTTCCGCCAAAAATAACGGATGGTACCAAGCCCATCAAGCGAGCGGCCAATCCCGATTCGAAGGCACCGATTTCATTCGAAGAGCCAATAAATACATTGTTCACCGCCGATACCCTGCCTTTCATGTGTTCGGGGGTAAAGGTATGTAATAGCGTTGAGCGAACAATCACACTGACGCTGTCAAACAAACCGCTCAGTAAAAGGATAGCGAAAGACAACCAGAAGAATTCAGATACGGCAAAACCTATCATGCACAAACCAAATCCGGCAACGGCAATCAACAACTTGAGTCCTGCTGCTTTTTTCATTGGAAAATAAGTTAGGGCTAAGGCCAAACCTACAGAGCCAATGGCGGGTGCGGCTTGTAAAATCCCCAAACCTTCGGGGCCACATTTTAAGATGTCTTTGGCAAAGGCGGGCAATAATGCTACGGCACCGCCAAACAATACCGCAAACAAATCAAGAGAAATGGCGCTGAGGATAATGCTGTTGCCAAAGATAAATTTGATGCCCAAGGTCAGGCTTTCCCAAAGGGTATATTTTTCTGAGTGGATAGGCAATGGTTTTGGTTTGATCAATAAAGTCACCATCAAAGCAAAAATCATTAATCCAAAATCCAAAGCATAAGTAGTTTGCACGCTGGTTAGTCCATATACCAAACCTCCCACAGCGGGACCAACTACCGAAGCCGTTTGCCAAGTAGTACTGTTCCAGGAAACCGCATTTTGAAACAAATCTTTGTGAGGAAGCAATTGAGGCATAAAGGCAAAAATAGCAGGACCTAAAAAGCCTCTGGCTATGCCACTTAAAAAGATTACTCCATATATGGCAGTCACCCCATAATCTTGTAAGGTTTGGGTCATGTTTATACTAATTCCCCACAATAAGATTGAACAAAAAGTAAGTACAAACAAGGCATACATCACAATGCGTTTGCGCGGAAACATATCCGTGATATGCCCTGCCACCAACGATACCCCTATAGAAGGAATGGCTTCGGCCAAGCCCATGAGGCCTAAGGCAAAAACGTCGCCCGTGATGTCGTAAATTTGATAGCCAACAGCAACCCTTTGTACCTGCAAAGCGATGATAATACAAAACCTGGCGATGATAAAGTATTTGAATTCCGGTATGCGAAGTGCTGCGTAGGGGTCTTTCATTTTTTTTCAGTTTTCAGTTTTCAGTTTTGAGTTGTCGGTTGTTAATAACCATGGTTTTGTTCTCACAAACCATGGCTTTCGTTTGGTGAATTAACACCAACTTGGGCGGCTTTACGAATAAATTACAAACGAAGTTCAAAAGAATGTCAGCCAAACTCGTAAACTCGAGAACAGATAACTTGAAAACAACAAATCACAAAAAATCCCGCCTAGAATAAACGAAGCGGGATTTTTAAATATTTCTAAAAGCTGATTAAGCCAATACTTTTCTTTCTTTCAATGCTTTTACCATTGTTTCTCCAATATCAGCTGGAGATTGTACTACATAAATACCACATTCTGCCATAATTTTCATTTTAGCAGCAGCGGTATCATCAGCACCACCAACGATAGCACCTGCGTGACCCATTCTACGTCCTTTTGGAGCAGTTTGTCCAGCGATGAAACCCACTACAGGTTTAGTGCCATGCGCTTTGATCCAACGTGCAGCTTCAGCTTCCATGCCACCTCCGATTTCGCCAATCATGACAATACCTTCTGTTTCTGGATCATTCATCAACAATTCAACCGCTTCTTTGGTTGTAGTTCCAATGATTGGATCTCCACCAATCCCGATTGCTGTAGTTTGACCAAGACCAACTTTAGTCAATTGATCTACTGCCTCGTAAGTCAATGTTCCTGATTTAGAAACTACACCGATAGTACCTTTTTTGAAGATAAAACCTGGCATAATACCTACTTTCGCTTCTTCAGCTGTAATTACTCCTGGACAGTTTGGTCCAATTAAAGTTACCCCTTCTTTAGATTTGATATAGCTTTTGGCATAAATCATATCTTTGGTAGGAATACCTTCAGTAATACAAATAATCACTTTGATTCCTGCATCAGCAGCTTCCATAATGGCATCTGCTGCAAAAGCTGGAGGTACAAAGATAATCGATACATCAGCACCAGTTTTAGCAACTGCATCAGCTACTGTATTGAATACTGGTTTGTCTAAGTGCAAAGTTCCACCTTTTCCAGGTGTTACCCCACCAACTACATTTGTACCATATTCATGCATTTGACCAGCATGGAAAGTGCCTTCAGTGCCTGTGAAGCCCTGAACTATAACTTTTGAATTTTTATTTACTAAAACGCTCATGTATACTTCGAATTTAACGCCTACAAAAATACTTTTTTTTGCTTCTTATACAAAAAATAGCGCCTTGTTATTTTAAAATTTACAGATAAATGTCATCAAATCGTATTAGTTCTTTACCAACTTGGTAAAATACGTTTGGTTATTCACCTGTAATTCCACGATATACAAGCCTGTTATAAGTTCAGAAAGGTTATGTTCAGCATTGATGTTTAAGGTGTTTGAGGCTTTGTATACTATTGTTCCGGTCAAATCGCGCACAATAATGATGTAATTTAAATTCATGTCAGGCCCCAAAATATGGATAACCTCTTTGGTTGGATTGGGAACTACTGCATATTCACTTGCCGGGTGACTGTTTAAACTTACACTTGAGTCTGCCTGAAAATTGGCTACTATTCTTGCATCCATGTAAGCTGTTTCTGAGACTTTGAATGGATGAGAAAAGGCTATACAGTTGTTTGTTTTCACCGCAACTTTATAGTCACCGTTGTATTGAACGGCAAGTTTATTTTCTGTCGCACCTAAGAGTTTGTAGTCATTCAAATACCATTGGTACGTTGCACTAGAAACTACATCTGTTTGAAGTGTACCCTCATTTGCTCCTAAATCAGTTGCCATAATTATTGGAATCTTTTCAACTTGTGATACAGCAATGGCCATGTCACCTGAAGGTTTACAGGTTTCGATATTGACATTATAGTTACCATAAGTGTTGACTGAAAATGTATTGCCAGTTTCATTCACAACCATTCTTCCGTTTCTATACCATTGGTATGTGGCTCCAGGTTCAGGCGTTTTGATATAAAGTTGTAGAGAATTTGGTGTACAGAAACTATAGGCTCCAGCACTGATGATTTCAGGAATTACCGTGGTGCCATTGCTAGGTTTTACACTGATGTTTATTGTTTCTGATATAGCAACAGGTGTTTTACAGGCTTGGTCATAAATACTTAATAACTTGTATTGGCTCGTCACATTGGGGGAGACTTTGAATAAAAAGTTGTTTAGTGAATTGTTGATGGTAGTGTCTTTTTCGAAATTATTGACACCCATCCTGATGGTGATTGGTCTAACACCTTCAATATGTAACCAAATTGATTTGTGGTCTGTATCGCAAACATTGATGCTTTTTTCAGTAGTGCCGAAGATGCTTAAACTGGCATTAGGCTGATTGGCAATACTGATCTTGTCAGTGGCTGAAGCTGCTGCACAACCACCACTTGCAGCAATGGTATTGGTAATGGTGTAATCTCCTATTGGAATTGTCGCAATATCAATTTCGCCAGTAGCCGCGTTTGCAAAACTTAGAGCAGGTACCGCGGTGAATGTTCCATTTGTAAGGTTAGTCAAGGGATTGCCTCCTGATTTACAATAGGCGGTATCGGTATAAGTAAATTTAGGATTTGGTTTAG
>CALPQG020000002.1 GCA_943325655.2 Bifidobacterium breve
ACTCACTTTTGTTGAAAACTTTCAACAGTAGCGTGGCTCAAACAGTGTTTTGTTTTTAACCGCTTCTTGGATCAATCCCGAGAATATCGGGATAACGCATTTTTTTAAAGGTCGTACGCAAGACAATTCTAAGATTACGCATGATTTGTTTGCACTTTAAAATCTATTCTTAATCATAAATCGCTGTTATTGATAATGTTAATGCTTTTTCAGCAGGCCCTAATTTCATAAAAAGGCTAAACACAAATGAAACTCTTGTGAGCTTTTCAGCAGGCCCGAAAATAGAATACAGCCATATTGGTTGCTATATAGAAATTTGATATTGGAGTGTAATACAGTTTTTTCTAGCTCCTGATTTTACATCTGCTCCATCCAAGTAGTAAGTCGGTCTGTTTTGAAAATCTAGCGATAGTTTAGACTTATGGCCATTCATCATCCAGTTGATACCCACATGATAAACATTCATTCCAATATTGCCTAAACGGTCATATTTCGCTATCGTTGTTGATATATATAGCATCAAAGTGCCATTGCCTACGCCTAATAAATCTCTTTTCATTAAATAACCTAATTGAGAATAAATTACTTTTCCAGTTCCAAACATCGGAAAAGCATTGCCAAAGGCATTGGCTCCCACATCGCTTGTTTTAGCTGTGGCTGAGGAAGTGGCCGGATTCATAATGCCATTGTATCTTAAATAATTGGTGCCATAATTGGTATTGAAATAGCCCACATAAGCATTGATTGCGGTACCTTTAGCTTTGTTCATCGGTAGGTCTAAAAATGATTCTACGCTCCACAGGTTCATGTCTTGGTAGGAGACGCTGTCAGTTTTTCCAACCTCTTTTTTCCACATGGCATTTTTTTGAGTGATAAACCCAGCAGCAATGTTAAACACTTTCTTTTTACCTAAATAAGTACCTGTCATATAAGGCGTATTGTTTTGTTCATGCTCAAAAAATTGATACATCAAATAGGCTTGGTATTGTTTGTGGTGCCCTACTTGTGCAAAAGAAGTGGCGGTTGGACTGGCTTTGTTGCCTGCAGCAGTCGTGCTCCCATTTGATAAGATGGGGAAGGGGTCTGACAAAGAAACCCTATAGTCAAATTGGCCTACTTGACCTCTGGCTACCACACTTAATTTCCTAGAAAACTGATCGGTTTGATCCACCGTAGCTTGCGCAAATACAGGAACATCCATGGTCATAATAGAACCAATACTTGGTTGAGAAAAACGAGACAGCCCATTGGCAATGGTTAAGCCTCCGCCAAGTTTTAAGTAATTTTTAGCCTTAAATACTTTATACTCACCAAAGGCATCATGTACAAAAAAAGCTGTTTTTCTATTGCCACCACCAGCATCGGTGTAAGCACTTTGTGCATTGAAATTGTTTTGTCCCAATTGAAAATACACAAATACCCGGTCAGTTACTTGGCCAAACAATTGTATACGTGTTCTTCTCAAGCCAATATCTAAGGTGTTTTGTTGCGCTATTTTGTCTACCAAGGTACCAGGATTACTTTCATTAGCCCTTACCCAAACTTGGTTCAAGCATGTCGCTTGAAAGAAATGGCTTCCATCGGCATTTAAATTAAATTTTAATGCTTCCTTTTCTGTGGCAATGTTCCTTTTGATGGCTGCTGAATCAACCTTTTCAATTTCTTGTGCCATACCCACAGCAGAGAGACATATACTTGCAAGTACAGTGAGAAATATTTCTTTCATATTGATGATTTAGAAGAATTGATTTTTGACCCAAAAAAAGGAGACATTTATCAAAATGTCTCCTTGCGTTGGTGTGTTTATTTTTAGTGGATGGCATTAATGAATTTATCTACAAATGCGATGGTTTCTTTCATGTCGGTGGTGGACTGTATTTCTGTATTTTTATACACCAACAAAGAATTGTTTTTGGACTCAATGACATATCCTTGAACTTGCTCTAGCAAAGCAATGAGGGCAGGATTAAAGAAGGCTCTAATTTTGTCTTCATGCTCACCTGTTAAGAAATATTTTTTAGAGAATTTAGGATACGCCTTAAAGTCGATGTCTTTGTTTCCACCAATGACTTTTAAATCATGAAACATGCCTTCTGCTTCAAGCGCAAATTCTGGTATATCATGCTGGTTAACCGTCAATAACATCACCGTCATTTTGAATTGTGGTTTCGTTAAGAAATTGGCTTCCTGTACAAAAATGTCGGTAAACATAAATTGGTATTTGTCTTTTACACCCACCAACAAGTTTGTCGCATCTATGGCTTTTCTAGTAATCCCGAAAGCCGATAAACTCATTCGTAACAGTGTAAATTTGGGTGCTAAATCTACATCTAAGCCTTCTGAAATTGCAAATTCACTTACTGCTTTTTGTCGTTTGGTTAAAATAAGTTCTTTAGGTTTAATAATTTCATTGCTTGCCAAAGCCCTTCTAGAGGCCAAAGGGTGGTTAGAATTCGCAACCAAATGCTCCATGCCAATAAGATGTAAATGCCCGCCGGTATTGTGGTAGTCTGCTTCAAGGGCATGCATTTGCTCCATAAAAGTATGGTCCACCAATTTGGTTTGAGAAAAGTCAACATTGATATGGGCATCGGCTGGAATAGTAACAAAATATTTTTTTAAGGCGATGTAATTTAAAAACACTGCAGCATTGTATATTTTAATAGTATAGCGTTTTTCATCCATTTTAATGACTTCTGCTTTTCCTTTGAATAGAGAACCCGAAGGTTTTATGTAATAAATGTATACTTCAATGATGATTTTGGTTAATATCCCCGCACCAACTCCCAACAGTAAATCTTCGGCAAGGGTGATGACAATGGTGATGATGAAAATCAATAGTTGTTCTGAACCAATTTTATATGTTTTGATAAATTCCGATGGTGAAGCCAACCGGTAACCTACGGCAATCAACATGGCAGCCAAAGCGGCATTAGGGATCATTTCAATGAGAGGTGTAATGGTTAAAACCGCCACCAATAAAAATACCCCGTGAAAGAAATTTGCCCACCTTGTTTTTGCGCCATTGTTAACATTGGCGGATGAACGAGCGACTTCTGAAATCATAGGCAAACCACCCAAAGCGCCGGCAACCACATTGCCAATTCCTACAGCAATCAAGTCTTTGTTGTAATTTGATTTGCGTTTGTATGGATCTAAAGGGTCAATGGCTTTGACGGTCAATAAACTTTCAACAGAACCCACCAAGGCAAACATGATGACATATTTCACAAAAACCATTGGCTCATTAAAACCACCAAAATTTACATTGTAACCAATATTTTCAATGAAATTACCAATACTTACCAAGGAACCTTTTTCAAGGCCAAGGTAAATACCTAATGGAATCGCTAAAGCCAATACGACCAAAGGAGAAGGAATTTTACGAATAATGGCATTTTTAATTTGAGGTAAACCAAATAAAATAATTAAGCTCGATACCCCAATAATCGCCACCATGGGCTTCATATTCATGATTCCCATCGGAATGTGTGCCAGTAATGCTAAGGGAGCCATGCCTTTTACCAAGGCCGGATCAACCCCTAATAAAACAAATATTTGTTTTGCAAAGATAATGATTCCAATAGCCGCCAACATCCCATGTACAGCGGAGACAGGGAAAAAGTCTCCTAAGGAACCTAATTTAAAAACACCAAATATGATTTGACAAATACCTGCCACGACCACCGTTCCTAAGGCCAACTGCCAACCCAACACAGGGTCTCCTTTGCCAAATTCTTGTACCGCTCCAGCTACAATGACAATTAATCCTGCAGCAGGTCCTTTAACCGTAAGCCTTGAACCAGCAATGAAACTCACCAACATACCTCCAATAATGGCCGTTACCAAACCCATCGCAGGGGGGAAACCCGAAGCTTTTGCAATACCTAGACTCAAAGGCATGGCCAATAAAAATACTAAAAAGCCAGAGATTGCATCCGATTTGAAGTTTTCTTTTAATCCGGCTAGTCCGTCAGCAGGGATTCTTTTTAAATCCATTATTGTTTTTTATTAAATGTTTTTTGTTTTGCCTCTCAAAAGTACACACTATCAATTAAACAGGTGTTAAAAGCGAATTAAAATACCATTAAAATTTTTGTTAAGTACAATTAGGTACAAGGTATTAAGTATTAGGTATTAAGTATTAGGTATTAAGTATTAGGTAAACAAAGTTTCGCATAGCTGTACGCTGTACTCAACACTCAACATTAAACACTCAACACTTTTGTACCCAGTACCCAGTACTCTGTACCCTGTACCTAAGACTCTGTACCTAATACCTCATATCACCCATTTCCAATCAAATGGATTGAAGGTACCCACAGCTTTCACAAATGAAAATGCCAAGCTTGGATCTAAAAACAAACTGATGACAATGCCATATAAGCCACCATATAAGTGAGCATCGTGGTTAATATTGTCTCCACTATTTTTTGAAAGATAGGCAGAATAAAAGATGTAAAGTGCTGCAAATAAAAATCCTGGGAGCACAAATATGATTACACCAACTCCTTCCAAAGGATAGGAAATAATGGATGCGAAAATAATGGTACTTACACCGCCAGATGCACCCAAAGAATTGTACCTGGTATTGTTCCTGTTTTTAAGATAAGATGGAATGTCAGAGATGACAATACCACTGAGGTACAAAAACAAAAAGAGCAATCCCCCATGTTCTGGATATTGTTGGTTATACAAATGTTCTATGGCAAATCCAAAAGACAGGAAACTTAGCATATTAAAAATTAGGTGAATATAATCGGCATGTACAAAACCAGAAGTGATAAACCGATAATATTCATTTTTTTTCTGAACCTGGTATGGGTTTAAAACTAGTTTGTACAATAAGCCATCTTTTTTCCAGGCATAAATACTGATTCCGGTAGTGATAATAGCAATAAGTAAAGTAAGTGACATTTGTTTTTTTTGTAAAGTTTGATGCAGAGGGGTACAATAAATAGAAAAGCCCTAAGATTTTCATCGAAGGGCTTTTCTATTTCAACTATTCAATGACTAAAAGAATTTATACCTGTCATCAGTAATGTCAGATGATTCTTCAATCACTTTTTTCAATTTATCAGCTGTTCCGTAATTAGAAGAATTCAATAAATTGGTTTTGTTTTGAGAATAATCTTTAACTGCCGGTGCATTGATTTTATTGGTTAATTCAATCATGAATACACCATTTTCGCCCGCGAATGCTTTTGTTTTATCGCCGTTTTTGGCCAATCCAAATGCATAACCAACAGCTGTTGGGTCATAGCCGCCTTCAGCAAATGCAAAAGAACTTAATTGTACCGCTGGAGCAACATTTACTACCGTACCTGTTCCAAGTTTTGCAGCGATTTGTTCAAATGTACCATTGCTGGCACTTACTTTTTTCAGTAAATCTTTGCCTTTTAATTCTTTGCGTACTTGGTAAACCACTTCTCTGAAAGCTGGTTCTAAAGAATCTGCTGCAATTTTAGAAATGTCTTCGTCAACAGTTAAATATCCTTTTTCACGTTTCTTTTCAAGCATGGCAATGACATAATTGTCTTTGCATTCAAAAACTTCTTTGGCTACAGCACCCTTTTTGATAGCTGTGTAAGCCCAACGAATAATGTCACGTACTTCTGTTAAACCATTAATGCTTTGAGCAGCTTTGGCAATTCCTTCAGCCCTCATGATAGGATAATTGTTTGCTTTTGCAGCAGCTACAAATGATGCTTTGTCAGAAACTTTAGATACGAAGTCATTGGCTTTGTTGTAAATGAATTCACGCGTTTCACCGCTTGCATCCAATTGTTTTTCAACTGTAGCCACTAAATATTTCGTGTAAGTAGGAACTTCAGTTACTTTAATGATATGAAATCCAAATTCAGATTCCACCAATCTTGGGATAAGCCCTTTTGAAGTTGCTCCAAATACAGCATCACTAAAAGGTTTTACCATGCTTTTTTTATCGAACCATCCTAAGTCGCCACCTTTTTGACCTGACTGATAATCAACAGATGATTGTCTTGCCATGTCTTCAAATGGCAATCCGCTTTGTAACATTCTCAAAATTCCTTCTGCTTTAACACGCGCATTGGCTTTTGAAGTGTCAGAAGATTTGTCTTTTGGAGAAATTAAAATATGACTTGCTTTTGCAGATGCAGTAGTGTCTTGTTTTGTTTTTACCAATTTGTAAAACTTCATTGACATTCCTTCATTTACTGGTCCAACTACTGAATCCATTTTAAGACCATTGTCTTTGATGGCTTGAGGAATTTGATCAATCAATACATAATTGGGTAATGACGGAACATCTGAATTGGCACTTACAAAAGAGGAATCATCATCAGCAGTAGCAAATTCAACTTTAATTTTACCAAGCAATTCTCTAAATGTTGCAGAATCTTTCGCTGAAGGAACCACAGGGAAAGCTACATATTGAAGGGTTGCGTTGTCATTTTGAACTTTGTATTTTTCTTTATTTTTGTCCAAATAAGTTTTTACATCATCATTGGTGAATTTGATAGTTGAATCAGGAATAACATTGTAAGAAGAAAAAAGGTATTTGAAATCAGCTTTGGTATTTTGAGCCAGGTAATCACGTTTTGCTTCAGCAGTAGTAATGTAAACCGTTTTCGCCAACAAGTTTTCATATTTAACTTTAAGTCTGTCTCTTTTGATTAATTTTTCAAAATTGAACCACATTGCTTTTTGAGCTGCTGGAACCTGGTTGGCTTGAATGGCTTGTAAGAAATTTCTTACCTGAGCTACATCCACTTTGCCTGTTTGAGGATTGCCAAAATTTTGTACTACAAAAGAATGAGGATTTTGACCTTGCACCATGTCAACTTCTTCTTCAGTGGTTAACGTTATTCCCAAAAGGTCTAATTGTGCTTTGTAAGCATTGTCAAACACAAACTGGTTCCAGATTTCTTCACGAAGTTGTTGTACCTGGTAGGGTTCCATTGGCTTATTTTGTGCCATTTCGTTTTCTTGTCTGGTTTTTTCAACTAAAGTGGCGTATTCGTCATACTTCACTTTTTTACCAGCAATGGTTCCGATATATTGGTCGGGAGATTTATCCATCAACTGCATTACCTCACCTCCAACAATGAAAAGTAATAAACTTCCTGCGATAATACTTACCGCAATTCCTGCTCTTTCTCTAATTTTTCCTATTAACGCCATTTTGTCATCTATATAAGTCTTGCAAAATAATTATTTTGTATGCTAAAATCAAAATTAAACCCATTATTCTTCAATATCTTTTTGATTGAAGTGTGTAACCTGTATTTTATCGAGCCTCACATCGTCTTTAGAGACAATGGTGAAGGTAAATGGTGGAATGTCAATAATTTCACCTGTGTCCGGAATATCCTCTTTTATAGAGATGATGTACCCACCTAGTGTGTCATAATCGCCCGTTGGAATATTCCATTTGTACTTGTCGTTGATATAATCTATTTCTAACCTTGCACTCAGTAAAAAATTGTGTTCATCGATTTGTTTTTCTTCTAAGTCAGTATCATCATGTTCATCATTGATTTCGCCGAAAATTTCTTCCATGATGTCTTCCAAAGTGACAATTCCTGACGTACCGCCAAATTCATCCAACACTACGGCAATGCTTTTGCGTTCTTTGATAAACTGCACTAGCAATTGGTTGGCATGTACCATTTCAGACACTACCGGAATGGTATTTAAAATGGCGTTGATTTCTGAAGGCTGGCTGAACAAACCTGTGGAATGGCAATAGCCAATAATGTCGTCGATGGAGTTTTGATATACCAAGACTTTGGAATGGCCACTTTCGATAAAAACGCTTTTGAGGTTTTCCAAACCGTCGGCAATATTTACTGCCACCAATTCTGTTCGAGGAATCATGCATTCCCTTACTTTGACGGTTTTGAATTCTAACGCATTGTTGAAAATTTTGGCATCAATCTCAGATTTTATTTCCAACTCTTTGTTCCCCAATTGGTTTTGGATATAATTGTTGATGTCTGTTAAACCAAAAGCTGGGTTTTCTTCAGAATAATCAAACCTTAAAATTTTTACGATGGTAAACCTGGTTAAACCAATCACCAGGTAAACCGGAATATATAGCAACCAGTAGAAGAAACTCATTGGCAAAGCAAAGAAATTCATCATTGCATTGGGGTTGATCAGGAAGGTGTTTTTGGGTAAAAATTCTGCAGTCGCCAACACAATAATGGTTGAAACGATGGTTTGAATCACCATAATCATGGCATCGTTGTTCAGGATTTGAGGTAGTAAAAGCGCTAATTTGGGTTCTAACAATTTGGCGATATAAATCCCATAAATTACCTGAGCGATGGTACAACCAAGTAGCGTAGTGCCAATAAAAGTGGAAGGATTTTTGATGAATTTTGCCACCAATCTGGCAGATAGGCTACCTTCATTGTCTTGGACAGCAATCTGTAAACGGTCCGCGGCGATAAACGCAATTTCCATTCCTGCAAAAAAAGCGCAGAAAGTAAGGGCAATTAAAACAATATAGATTTCAGTGAAAGGCATTATTTCTTCGTTCCTTGTTTAGGTGTTCCGCCGGCATCCTTTTCTTTTTCCATACGTCTCACCTTTACAATGCCGTATGACATAAAAAAACTAATCATTAACATAAAAAAAGAATAACTGTTAGAAAAGCCAAATGTAAAGGTTTGATGCACGCCTACGATAAAGCAAACCACTGCTAATGCCAATAAGATTGTTTCAAGTAATTTCATTATTGTTTTGCGCTAAATATACCTGTTACTTTTAATATTTTGTAAGTAGAAAAATCTTGGGCAGCTACCAAACCGTTCCCTTTTAAAACCTCTTCTGCCGTTTGAATTACTACAAATTTATCTGTAAAAACTTCTTCCTTTTTTGGACTCCAATTTAATTCTTCGGTAGTGAGTTTCTTTTTCTCGGCAGGGTTTTGTACCTCTACTTTTCCTGTAACGGTATAAATGTCGGTAAGCTTGTTGTATTTTCCTGAATTTGAGGTCAGGATGGATTTTTCTTTTCCATCTGGATTGTAAAAAATTATTTTTAGTCCGTTTGGAAATGTGCGGTCTCCATTCAAAAATTCAAATTGTTTAGGAGCAATAATTCTCATTTTGGTAACAGCAGAGTCACTTAAAAGTGTATTTACAGAATCAATTTCCAACAATGGTCCTGTATATTTTTCTTGGAAAACAGTTTTCTTGTTTTCGGAATTACACCCAAATAGCAGTAGTACCACCATGATATGAAGCAAATTTTTCATTAGTCCAGTTGACGTTTAAAAAACCAAATGTCATTGATGTTTACACCAATAAACATATTTACGTACTGTTCTTTGATGGCGCCATTAGTGGTAGTGCCTCTTTGACCTACGGCAAATCCAAGATTTAAATAGGTCAATGTTTTGGGGATAGAAAAACCGAAGCCCAAAGTAGCTCCGAAATCAATGATGTCATTGTTTGTGTATACTACAGGAGTGTGGTGGTAATAAAGCCCCGCCCTGTAAGTCATTCTGTTAAAATAATTTTTAGCGTTGACATAAGTTGGGGTATATTCTCCTCCTATTTTAAAAGAATAGTATTTGTTTAAACCAGCATTGATTCCAAAATTGCTGTATTTACTCCAGTCAGCAAAAGAGAAATCGGTGGCTAATGACCATTTTTGAGCCTGGTCTGTTCCAAAATTATCCAAGGCAAAACCGAGGTTGTAGGCGAATGGTAAAGCAGCACTAAAGTTTTTGCTTTGGTTAATCGTGTCAGATCTTTGTATTGCTGTAGTTTGTGGGTTGATGCGATGGTATTCTGTTTGGGTAGTGGAGGTCATGTTGCTGAACATATCCACACCTGCTGCAACACTAAAGAAAGTTTTGCTGTTGACTTGTAACGTATCTTCTGTGCCAAGTTGTTTTTTGTAGGTGATGGCCGGCTTAAACATGAGTGTGGAGATGTTGTTTTTTTGCACAACGTCTATCCGTCTCGTATCGAATAAAAGTAAACTTTCTTTTACGATTGGTCCAAAAATGTAGGCAGTTGTTAAACCAATGCTTATTGTTTTGGATACACGCACACCATTTGATATATACACTTGGTTTAATCCTCCATTTCCCTGTCTGGTATTGAACACAGCGTTAGAGGTATCACCGGTTATTTTTTCGAGATAAGTATTTTTGTAAGATACGGTACTAAAAGGTTTTAGCCCAAGACCCATGCCCCAGGTATTGATTCTTTTACCCGCTATGGTTTTAGATTTCATAGGAAAAAGTAACCCTATGTAACTTAAGTTTGCAGCAGTTGAGTTGTCGCTTGCCTTAGTAGTGGTCAGTGTTTTTACCTGACCAATAAGACCAAATTCATAAATTACCGTACTGTGTTCGGGATTGAGTGAAGGATTGAGGTGGTTGATATAAAAACGATTGTTACTTGCTAGTCCAGCTCCTCCCATGCTAATATTTCGGGAAAAACCTTCATTAGCGAGGTCTCCAATACCAATTTGGGAGTAAGGAGAGATGCCGGCTTGTTGTGCGCTGGCAATGTTATAAAATGAAATGATAACCAGGATAAAAATCCCTCTAAGTAGTAGATGCATTATTGTATTGCAAAATAGAATTTAAACCTAACATTACCAATTCAGAACACAGCAGGACGTCTTTATTTATTTTGGGGGTAAAAAAAGTAGCGTCTCCCCCACAAATGATTACCTGAAGTTTTTCAAATTGATTTTGATAGGCTTCAATTTGAAAATTTATTTCTGCCACCAAACCATTGATTACTCCAGATTCAAGGCATTGCGTGGTCGTTTTTCCGATTAGTTCTACCGTTTCAGTTGGGTTGGTAATCAAGGGTAATTTTGCCGTATATTGATTCAGTGCTTTGAAACGCATTTGCATTCCCGGAGAAATTGCTCCCCCCTGGTACACCTTGTTTTTGTCAATAAAATCAAAGGTGACACAGGTGCCCAAATCAATCACCAACAAATTGGTATTTTGAAACAGGTACAATCCTCCAGCCACAGCAGCAACCCTATCTACTCCAAGCGTACCTTGACTTTCGTAATTCAGCGTAAAAGGCAAATTACAAGTACTGTCCAACACCCTGATCCGCTCTTTGTTTTCGATTAAATTGAGGTAATGGCTAATGTCTTTGCCTACTGAAGAAATGATGATGGAAGTTACGTCCTGTCTGTTGGCAAGATGTATGGCATCCATCACTTTTTCGGAAACTACATACGACACCAATTCTTTGTGGTCAAACAACGCCGTTTTGGTGAAAGTATTGCCTATGTCAATGGCCAGGTTCATGGAGGAGATAAAACATAAATAACAACAAGGCACAAGCGTTTGATGCTTGTGCCTCGTTGTTATTTGTTGTGGTACAAAATGATTAAGCTTTTGGTTCTATAGAAACAAAAGACCTGTCTTTGTAACCTTTTTTGAATTTTACAACACCATCAGTCAAAGCAAACAAAGTATGGTCTTTACCAATACCTACGTTTGTTCCTGGATTGTGAACTGTACCTCTTTGTCTTACCAGAATATTTCCAGCTATTGCTGCCTGACCGCCATAGATTTTAACACCTAGACGTTTACTTTCTGACTCTCTACCGTTTCGGGAACTACCCGCACCTTTCTTATGTGCCATGAGCTATATTATTTTACAATTGAATCAATAAGAACTTTAGTGAACTGTTGTCTGTGACCGTTCTTCTTTTTATAGCCTTTTCTTCTCTTCTTTTTGAAAACGATTACCTTATCACCTTTAACATGCCCAAGTACAGTACCTGTAACTTTAGCACCTTTGATTGAAGGAGCACCTATCTCAACTTTCCCGTCGATATCTATTAAAAGCACTTTGTCGAATTCAACTTTCGCACCTTCTTCCGCATTTAATTTGTTTGCATAAACAAATTTATTCTGCTCTACTCTTGTTTGCTTGCCAGCAATGTCAACTATCGCGTACATTTCTTTGTATTGGTTTACTAAAAAGGATTGCAAATGTAATCCAAAGAATAATATTATCCAAACCTTTATGTCAATCAAAATTATTTTAGGCGGCAAAAAAATCAATTAAGCTACAAGAATGGATTTAAACGAATGGCCTCAGTATATTCATAAACAGCCTGTTATAAGCTATTTTTGGTGATTATAAAAGTTTTTTTTACAAAAAAATAAAGAAATTTTTTTATAACAAATGGTTTGAGATTCGCTTCTGATTTACCATATTTGTGGTATTACAAAAGGTAAAAATATCACCATCTTTGTTGTTAAAACCTATCTGTCTGATACTGAAATGTATCAGATTTGAGACTGATTTCACTACACAAATTATATGCACAGAACAGAACCTTTACTTCAGGAAAACCCAAATAGATTTGTTTTATTCCCTATTCAAAATGATGATATATGGAGAATGTACAAACAAGCCGAAGCTAGCTTTTGGACTGCCGAAGAAATAGATTTGTCACCAGATTTAAAAGACTGGGAAACACTTAATGAAGGAGAAAAACATTTCATCTCTCATGTGCTAGCATTTTTTGCTGCAAGTGATGGTATTGTGAATGAGAATTTGGCGGTAAACTTCATGAGCGAGGTTCAATTACCAGAAGCCAAATGTTTTTATGGCTTTCAAATCATGATGGAGAATATCCATTCAGAAACATATTCTCTTTTAATAGATACTTATATAAAAGACAATAAAGAAAAAGACAGACTTTTTAATGCGCTTGAAACCGTGCCTTGTGTAACTACCAAAGGACAATGGGCATTGAGATGGATTGAAAGTGAAAATTTTCTTGAGCGTTTAATCGCTTTTGCTGCCATTGAAGGAATTTTCTTCTCAGGAAGTTTTTGTTCTATATTTTGGTTAAAAAAACGTGGTTTAATGCCAGGTTTGAGTTTTTCAAATGAACTCATTTCTAGAGATGAGGGTTTGCACTGTGACTTTGCTTGTTTATTATATACAAAATATATTCGTAACAAATTACCCCAAGATAGAGTATACCAAATTATTAGAGAAGCGGTAGAAATTGAAAAAGAGTTTGTGACAGATTCTTTACCTGTTGATCTTATTGGGATGAACGCTAAATTAATGACAGAGTATATTGAATTTGTAGCCGACCGTTTATTACAAGCACTTGATTGTGATAAAATCTACAACGCTACCAATCCATTTGATTTCATGGAAATGATTTCATTACAGGGGAAAACAAATTTCTTTGAAAAACGAGTAGCAGAATACCAAAAATCAGGCGTGATGAGTGATAAAGACCAAAATAAATTTACGCTTGATGAAGATTTTTAAATAAAAATAATCAACACACCCCCAATATTAAATATTATAAAAGTTAAAAAACAGTATGCTAGTTGTAAAGAGAGACGGTAGGAGAGAATCCGTAAAATTTGACAAAGTAACTTCAAGAATAGAAAGGCTGTGTTATGGCCTAGACATGAACTATATTGAAGTAATCGAGGTAGCAAAAAAGGTAATTGGTGGTATATATGATGGCGTAACAACTGTAGAGCTAGATAATTTAGCAGCAGAAGTTTGTGCTTCCATGACCACAAAACACCCTGATTATGCTATTCTTGCTGCGCGTATAGCGATTTCTAACCTGCATAAAGTAACGAGTAAGTCTTTTTCAAATACCATGAAAAGGCTTTATACCTATGAAGATCCTAAGACTGGCGAAAATGCTTCTTTGATTGCTAAAGATGTTTATGAAGTAATCCGTAACAACGCAGCTTTGCTTGATTCAACCATTATTTATGACAGAGATTTTAACTACGATTATTTTGGTTTCAAAACGCTGGAAAGATCTTACCTGTTAAAAGTTGACGGGAAAGCCATTGAACGTCCTCAACACATGTTGATGCGTGTTGCTGTGGGTATTCATACCAATGACTTAGAAGCTGCCATTGAAACCTACCATTTGATGTCAGAAAAATGGTTTACTCATGCAACGCCAACCTTGTTTAACGCGGGTACTCCAAAACCTCAATTGTCATCATGTTTCTTGTTAACCATGAAAGATGATAGCATTGATGGTATATATGATACATTAAAAAGCTGTGCTAAAATCTCTCAATCAGCCGGTGGAATTGGACTAGCAATTCACAATGTGAGAGCAACAGGATCTTATATTAAAGGTACTAATGGTACTTCTAATGGTATTATCCCAATGCTAAAAGTATTTAACGATACAGCGCGCTACGTAGATCAAGGAGGTGGAAAACGTAAAGGTGCATTTGCTATTTACATTGAACCATGGCATGCTGATATTTTTGAATTCTTAGACCTAAGAAAAAACCATGGTAAAGAAGAATTGCGTGCAAGAGATTTGTTCTTTGCCCTGTGGATTTCTGATTTGTTCATGAAACGTGTAGAAGCCAACGAAGAATGGTCATTGTTCTGCCCAAATGAAGCTCCTGGTCTTTCTGATTGCTATGGAGATGATTTTGAAAAACTGTACGAAAAATACGAAAGAGAAGGTAGGGCTAGAAAAACCGTTAAAGCGCAAGAGCTTTGGTTTGAAGTGCTTGAATCTCAGATAGAAACAGGAAATCCTTACATGTTATTTAAGGATCATGCCAATAGAAAATCAAACCAGAAAAATTTAGGTACCATTAAGTCAAGTAACTTATGTACCGAAATTATGGAGTATACTGCTCCTGATGAAATTGCCGTATGTAACTTGGCTTCTATTGCCCTTCCAAAATATGTCATTAACGGTAAATTTGACCACCAAAAATTATACGAAATCACCTACGTTGCTACCAAAAATCTTAACAAGATTATTGACATCAACTACTATCCGGTAATAGAAGCACAAAATTCAAACTTCCGTCACAGACCAATTGGTTTGGGGGTACAAGGTTTAGCGGATACATTCATTCAATTAAGAATGCCATTTGATTCTGAAGAAGCAAGAGGATTGAACAAAGATATTTTCGAAACTATCTATTTTGCAGCCATGACGGCTTCTAAAGATTTATCGGTTATTAACGGCCCTTATGAGACTTTCAAAGGCTCACCAGTTTCCAAAGGAATTTTCCAATTTGACATGTGGGGGGTAACTCCTCAGTCGGGAAGATGGGATTGGGAAAACTTGAAAAGAGAAGTTAAAAAACATGGGGTAAGAAACTCCTTGTTGGTGGCGCCAATGCCAACTGCTTCTACTTCTCAAATTTTGGGTAACAACGAATGCTTTGAACCATATACTTCTAATATTTACACTAGAAGGGTGCTTTCAGGAGAGTTTGTGGTAGTAAACAAACATTTGATGAAAGATTTGATCAAATTGAATTTGTGGAACGACAAAATCAAAAATGAGGTAATCACCAACAATGGTTCTATTCAAAATGTAGATAGTATTCCTCAAAACATCAAAGACCTGTACAAAACTGTTTGGGAAATTAAGCAAAAATCATTGCTTGAAATGTCAGCCGATAGAGGAGCATATATTTGTCAAAGTCAAAGCTTGAACATACACATGCAAGATCCTAATTTTGGTAAATTGACTTCATTGCACTTTGCTGCCTGGAAGCTAGGATTGAAAACGGGTATGTATTACTTAAGAACCAAAGCAGCGGCTGATGCCATTAAATTCACCGTAGAAAAACAAGCTGAAGTTGCACTTGAGCCTGTTTTGATGAGTGCTGACCAAAAAGCATCTGACATGGCTTGTTCTCTTGACAATCCTGATGCTTGTGAAGCTTGCGGATCTTGATAAATAGTATTTAATATTTTCCATTTAGTACCAAAAAGAGCCACATTATCATGATGTGGCTCTTTTTGGTATTAGGTCATGGCAATTTTTGGGTCACAGTACCCTGTACTTTACTACACTATCAAACCATCTTTCATTTCAATGGTACGGTCAGCCATAGCGGCCAAGTCTTTGTTATGGGTAACGATGACAAATGTTTTGTTCAATTCATCCCTCAATTTGAAGAACAAATTGTGTAAATCATCGGCATTTTTTGAGTCCAAATTCCCACTTGGTTCATCAGCAAAAATGATTGCGGGAGAATTGATCAATGCCCTGGCAATAGAAACACGTTGCTGTTCACCACCCGACATTTCATTGGGTTTGTGGTGCAAACGATGCGCTAATCCCAGCATGGTTAATAAGTCTTCCGCCTCTTTTATCACTTCTTTTTCATTCCTGTTTCCTAAATATCCAGGAATAGCGACATTTTCCAAAGCTGAAAATTCAGGCAATAGGTTATGGAATTGAAAAATAAATCCTACGTTCTGATTTCTAAACTGAGACAATGTGCCGGAGCTCATGGTCTGAACATTTTGACGGTTGATTCTCAGTTTGCCTTCATCAGGAATATCAAGTGTGCCCAATATTTGCAATAATGTACTTTTACCGGCACCTGAAGCGCCAATTATAGCTACAATCTCATTGTCTTCTATGGTAAGGTCTATGCCTTTCAGCACTTCCAAATCACCAAATTTCTTTTTTATATTCGTAGCTTTGAGCATCCTAAAAATTTTGATTATGTATTTTCAATTAGATTAATAACCAAATATAGTTTATCTCAATAAAATTTGTACGAATACCAAGAAATTTCTTGATATTAAAAATCAAAAGGAGTACTTTAGCGATTGGAAAAAAATCTTCATTTATGAATATACATGAATATCAAGCCAAAGCGATATTAGAAAAGTTTGGCGTAAGAATTCAGAGAGGTATCGTAGCCGAAACTCCTGAGCAAGCGCTAGAAGCGGGTAAAAAACTTACTGCGGAAACTGGTACGTCTTGGTTTGTCGTAAAATCTCAAATCCATGCTGGAGGTAGAGGTAAAGGTAAAATTGTAGGTACTGACTACAATGGTGTAATGCTTGCAAAAGGATTGGATCAAGTGCCTATCAAAGCAGGTCAAATGTTAGGCGGTACTTTGGTAACCACACAAACAGGTGATGAAGGTAAAAAAGTAAACAAAGTGTTGATCGCTGAGGATGTATATTATCCAGGAGCTGAGGAGCCTAAAGAATACTATTTATCTATTTTGCTTGACAGAGCAAATGGCTGTAACGTAATCATGGCAAGTACCGAAGGTGGTATGGACATTGAAGAAGTGGCAGAACATTCTCCAGAGAAAATATTCAAAGAACAAATCAATCCTATCGTTGGGTTACAACCATTTCAAGCGCGTAAAATTGCTTTCAATCTTGGCTTAAGTGGTGATGCATTTAAAGAAATGGTGAAATTTATCACTGCTTTATACAATGCGTATGATTCAATAGATGCGGCGATGTTCGAAATCAACCCTGTATTGAAAACATCTGATAACAAAATTTTAGCAGTTGATGCTAAAGTTGATATCGATGACAATGCATTGTTTCGTCACAAAGATTTGGCTGAATTGAGAGATTTAGCGGAAGAAGATCCATTGGAAGTTGAAGCTTCTGCCAATCACCTGAATTATGTAAAACTTGACGGAAACGTAGGTTGTATGGTAAATGGTGCTGGTTTAGCAATGGCAACCATGGATGTTATTAAAATTTCTGGCGGTGAACCGGCTAACTTTCTTGATGTAGGAGGCGGGGCCAATGCTAAAACAGTAGAAGCTGGTTTTAGAATTATCCTTAAAGATCCAAACGTGAAAGCTATCCTGATCAATATCTTTGGTGGTATTGTTCGTTGCGATAGGGTTGCAAATGGTGTTGTTGAAGCTTACAAAGCAATCGGAAGTATCAATATTCCAATCATTGTTCGTTTACAAGGTACGAATGCAGAAGAAGGCGCAAGAATTATCAATGAATCTGGTCTAAAAGTAAGTTCTGCTGTAGTATTGAAAGACGCTGCAGCTTTGGTTAAAGAAGCGATTGCTAACGTAAAATAACATGAGTTATTCCTCAAATTAAATTATACAACTATGGTATTCTTATATCTTATTGCAGTATTGTTTGTCTTGGTAATTATCTCTCCATTTGTTTTCCCAAACAAATCGGTAAGTGATAACCCAAACGACTTAAAATACGACAATTAATCTGGAATACCGGATTAATATTTTAAGGCTAAAAGCTACAAAGTAAGTACCAACCGTACAGGCTTTGTAGCTTTTTATTGCACTCGTAGTTCAACTGGATAGAATATCAGATTTCGGCTCTGAGGGTTGGAGGTTCGAATCCTTTCGAGTGCACCTCTTGTAGTGATGAGTGTTAAGTGCTTAGTGTTGAATATTGCATAAGTTCTTAACACTCATTTTTTACTTAACAATCATTTTTTTGTACTAAACATTCAACACTCAAAACTCACCACTATATTGAAGAGCTTTAAGAAATATTTCATTTTTGAAACCTTGCCTGAATATGTTTACAACGCTATTGTAAACCCTGATATCATAGAAATTTGGACTAATTCTGAAGTAATGATGTCTGAAGTTCCCGGTACTGAATTTTCATATTACGATGGCGAAATCACGGGTAGAAATATTGAATTCGAAAAAAACAAAAAGCTTGTTCAAGAATGGTATTTTGACAACCCTGTAGGACAAGAATCCATTGTTACCATCAAATTGCACGTCGATAAAAAAGGAACCTCTTTAGAACTTTCCCATACCAATATTCCTGATGAAGCTTATGAGGATATCGTCGAAGGTTGGGTATATGGATTTATAGATCCAATAAGGGAAGTGATAGAAGAATAAAAATATTTTTTTGAGGTAAATATTATAATAAAGGAGTAAAATGATATGGGCGTTCCCCGCCGTGGCGGGTGCACTCTCCCGAAAATATCGGGATTATCGCTAACGCAAAACACTGATAATCAAATGAAGAAATTTCACCCAACGGGTTATTGATATTAACTTAGTATTACTAATTCAACTTAATTGCTTTCACTTTTTGATTTTTGGTTAAGAAAATAAACGCCTAAGAAATAAGCTGTTCCCCCAATAATCACAATCTGTAATACTTGGATGGCATGTGCCAAACCTGCAAAAGAAGCCGCCATGTTTTCAGGCAAACCGTACAGCATTAATCCTTGGGTCACCATAAAATGGAATGTGCCAACGCCTCCAGGAACAGGAGCAACCATGCCCAAACTTCCTACCACAAACAAAGCAAGTGCAACATTTACGCCCAAATGCGCGGTAGTTTTGAAAGCAAAAAACAAGAAATAAACGGTGCAAAAATACATGGTCCAAATCATTACGGTATGAAACAAAAATGACCACTTGTTTTCAACATCTTTGATGCTGGAAATCCCTTTCATGAGTCCAATTCGGAACGACAAAATGTTTTGAATGAAGGCATTGTGTCTAATTTTTTCTCTGAACAAATAAATCAAAACTATTAAAAATAACACTACAACCCCAACCATGTACAAAGTATTGTAGTTGGGTTCAGCGGTCGATTTATTGGCGAATAAATTCAGAATAAACCCACCAAGTTTGTCAAATTCAATGACAATGGTAATCAGTACAATTACAATTAAACACAATAAATCAATGATTCTTTCCGTAACTACAGTCCCGATAGCCGTTTCAATAGGAACATTATCAGACTTATACAGAATTGCACAACGGGAAACTTCCCCTGCCCTGGTAACCACCAAATTGGCCAGGTAACCCATCATCACCGCATAAAAATTTCTGAATAATGAGGGCTGATAGCCAAGAGGTTTTAGCAATAAATTCCAGCGATAAGCCCTGGAAATATGAGAAAATAAGGCAGCAACAAAACAAAGTCCTACCCAAAAAAAATCGGCATTTTTCAACTCTACCAACAAGGTAGACAAGTCTTGTTTGTGGTACACCCACCACAACAAACCAACCCCTAAACCTAGGGACAAACTATATTTAATACCGTTTTTTAGGTGCTTCATGTAATGGAACGTGGTTTGAACCCTGTTGAAAAGTCTCACTAAAAGTTATATGCATCAATTAAATGAGTCGGTTGTTTTCGTCAGGAAATAAAAGCACTGGTTGATGGTTTTTTGCTTCATCAGGTGTCATGCTCGCGTAAGCAATGATAATCACGATATCTCCCGCCTGACATTTGCGGGCAGCTGGACCGTTCATACAAATTACGCCAGACCCTCTTTGTCCTTTGATGACATAGGTTTCAAGGCGTTCACCATTGTTGAGATTTACCACCTGTACTTTTTGGTTTTCAACAATGCTGGCTGCATCCATTAATTGTTCATCAATGGTGATACTGCCCACATAGTGAAGTTCCGCTTGGGTAATTTTAACGCGATGTATTTTGGATTTTAAAACTTCAATAAACATTTATTTTTTCATTTTATCTGATACCAACGCAAAGCTAAGCATTAAAAATAATATTATCGATAAGTCTAATGTCATCAATATAACACGCCACACAAATAGCTACCTTTTGCCCCTTTACAAGCGTTGTAATTTCAGTCAAATCTTCAGCATTAACGAATTTGTAATATTCTAATTTTATATTTTTATCTAAGTATAAATCAACCATTTGATTGTATATGGACGCAAGTATAGTATTATTTTGGGCTAATTTTTCTCCAGTTTGTAATGATTGAAAAATTGACGGAGCCAAAGTTCTTTGATATTCATTTAAACGCATATTTCTTGAAGACATTGCCAAGCCATCTTGTTCTCTGATAATGGCGCAACAATGCAACTGAACCTGGTAACTTAGGTCGTTAACCAACAGTTGAATGATGGCATATTGTTGTAAATCTTTTTGTCCAAAAAACGCATGATCTGGTTGAATGATATTGAAAAATTTAGCCACGATCGTACCAACGCCATTAAAATGGCCAGGTCTGAAAGCGCCTTCCATAATTTGTTCTAAATGGCCAAAATCAAAAACAAGTTGGCATTTAGTTGGATACAGTTCATTTGCTTCAGGGCAAAATACGATGTCACAACCAACTGTATTTAATATAGAAAGGTCGTTTTCTAAGGTTTTGGGATAGTTCGCAAGGTCATCAACGTTGTTGAACTGAGTAGGATTCACAAAAATACTGCATACAACTACAGCACAAAAGTTTTTTGCCTGGGTAACCAAAGAAATATGGCCATGGTGTAAAGCACCCATTGTAGGTACAAAGCCAATATTTTTTCCATTGTTTCTGTGTTGTGCTAATAATATTTGTAATTCTTTTATCGTTGATACAACGTGCATATAAGTAATGTTCTTAAAATAATAGCAGATTTAATCGGTCAATATTACGTTATTAAAAATTGAAAACTTGAATTTGTGGAGAAAATTTTGTAATTTTACATACCCTAATCTATGACCTTTTCTTATAGTTAGTTAAACGAGCCCTATGTCTAAAGTAAGAGTTTTGTATGTTGCCAGTGAAATGAATCCATTTCTGGAAACAAGTAAAGTTGCTGATTTCTTAAGGAAGTTGCCACAGGAAATCCAGGAGAGGGGAATGGAAGTGAGGATTTTAGTTCCGCGTTTTGGGTTAATTAATGAAAGAAAAAACAGGTTACATGAAGTAGTGAGGTTGTCAGGAATAAATATTTCTGTTGGAGACGAAGAGAAACCATTGATTATTAAAGTTGCTTCTGTTCCAAATGCCAAACTTCAAGTGTATTTTATTGACAATGATGACTATTTTCATAGAAAATCAGTGTTTTTTGACAAAGACAATATTGCACACACAGACAATGATGAAAGAGCAATCTTCTTTTGTAAAGGTGTGTTAGAAACAGTTAAAAAATTAGGTTGGTCACCAGATATTGTACATTGTAATGACTGGATGACAGGATTGATTCCGTTGTACTTAAAAACTACTTACAAAAAAGACCCAATTTTTAAAGACACAAAATCTATCTTCTCTGTTTACAACAATTCAATGGAGTTGAAATTTGAAGGAGACATAACTAAAAAAGTTAAAATGATGGATATAGATGACAGCATGTTGGGTCATTTAGAAACATTGAGTTATGAAGGATTTGTTAAAATCGGTATTGAATATGCCGATTTAGTAATTCAAGCGGAAGAACAACTTAATCAAGGTTTGATTGATATTTTCAAAACTACTGAGGCTAAAAACAAGCATCATATCAATATGTTAGATGAAAATGTTACAGAATCACACTTCAATATTTACCATGAACTTCTTGCTTAAGACAATACCTTCATTAATTTTATTGTCAATAATTTTATTTGCTTGCAAAAATAATTCAAAAGTTGGTCTTGAGGTAGCCCCTCAAGGCCAACATATTGGAACCTACATGCAAGATACTTTTGATGTAGCGCTTTCTACGATTTTGCTTGATTCTGTCAACACTTCGAATCCAGGTAATATTTGGGTAGGAGATTACAATGACCCCAATATTGGTAAATTGAGTGCCAAAACATTTAGTCAATTGTCTATTTCAAGCCCTGGATTAGCATTGCCTATTGGTGCCGTTTTTGATTCTTTGACTTTTGTTTTCAAATACGGAGATTTAAAAGTTGGAGATACCACCAAACCATTTAATTTGAATATCTACCAACTCAATGCTGTCATGGATACTAATACTACCTATTACAGCAATTCAACTATTCCTTACAATCCTATAGCAATCGGTGGAACCTCATTTTCACCTTCAAGATTTGTCAACAGGAAAGTCGATAGTGTTTATATTCGCCTGAGCGATGCATTGGGTCAAGAGTTGCTTAATAATGTAGGGACTGATAATTTTAGTACACCTCATAAATTTAAAGAATATTTTAAAGGGTTAATGTTTGCTTCAGATGGAAGCAATTCAGCTATTATTGGTGGCGTATTGACAGGAACAGTAGTAAATAGAATGGTTTTGTGTTATCACAAAGCAGATTCGCCTAATGTCCCATTAAAGTTTGAATATCCTATAGATGTTAGCACCAAAAAATTTGTTAATTATACCAATGACAGGTCGGGAACTTCATTTTCAAGTATTACAAAACCTTCTGATAGTTTAAGTTCAAAATCAAGTTCACTTGCTGCAATACAGTCTGGAGTAGGCTTGGCCGTTAAAGTATCTATTCCTAAAATGAAAAGGTTTAAAGAACAGTTGGGTAATGTTGCCATCAATAAAGCGGAACTCATCATACAATCTCCAGGAGTAATCAATCATACGTCTAATCAACCACCTTATTTGGTAATGCTTCAGGCAAATGCTGGTTCAAAGTATTTGTTTAATACTTCAGGATTGCCCTTACCCGTGCAACTTGATGGACAAAGCATCTCTGGTACTACCAATACTCAATTTGTTAGTTATGATTTTACCAATAATCATTATAGCATTTTATTAACAGATTACGTTCAGGCATTACTTTTTGATAAAGTAACACCTTATTATATTTTGCAAGCGAGTGTTCCTAATCCAAGTAGGATTGTAATTGGAGACAGAACTCATCCTACTTCTCCAATGAAGCTAAAAGTTTATTATACAAAAATTCAATAAGCAATAACTCTTTCTCAAGATGCCAAAATCAATTATCAACAGTAGCAACGCTCCTGCACCTATTGGGCCATATAGCCAAGCTGTATTGGTGAATAATACACTTTATGTTTCAGGGCAAGTTTGTTTTGATCCAATCACTGGTGAATTGGTGAATTCGGATATTATTTCTGAAACGCATAGGGTAATGAAAAACTTAAAGGCAATTTTAGAAGAAGCTGGAACGAGTTTTTCAAATGTGGTAAAATGTACTATTTTCGTTAAAGATTTAAATAACTTTGCTGCTATTAATGGTGCTTATGGTGAGTATTTTACATCCAATCCACCAGCAAGAGAAACAGTAGAGGTAAGTAGGTTGCCAAGAGATGTAAATGTTGAAATTTCCTGTATAGCGGTGATTTAATATTATGCGTCAAGAAATATTTTTAAAAAAAGCAATAAAAAAGTTACAATAGGTTTGGTTTAATAAAATAAAAGCCTACATTTGTACTCCCAATAACGCAAGTTAAAGGGCTCTTAACTCAGTTAGTTCAGAGCATTCCGTTTTTCACGGAAGAGTCACTGGTTTCGTCTAGAGACAACATTTATTGAAATCCTTTATTTAAGATAAAGGGCTCTTAGCTCAGTTGGTTCAGAGC
>CALPQG020000003.1 GCA_943325655.2 Bifidobacterium breve
CATCACTATTAAAAGCCCCATATTCAAAGCACACCTTTTACTTTCGCTGATGGCAGTAGTTGGAGGAGCCAATTATGTGGTTGCTAAAAATGTGGTTCCTGTTTTTATCGGTCCTTCGGGAATGATTGTCATCAGGGTATTTACAGGCTCTTTATTTTTTATGGGATTGGATGCTTTTTCAAAGCCTAAAATCGCCATAGCAAAAGCTGACTATTGGAAAATCATCGCTTGTGCCTTCTCTGGAGTGGTGGTCAACCAGTTGTTTTTCTTCAACGGACTAGCCATCACTTCTCCCATCAATGCTTCTTTGATGATGATGGTATCGCCCATAGTAATTATGATTTTTGCCTTTATCATCTTGAAAGAAAAATTAGTTTGGTACAATGTAGCTGGAATTATTATTGGCATCATCGGAGCCATCGTCTTGATTCTCGCCAGAGGAAACCTACAACTGGATACCAGTAATCGCCTGGGAGATTTTTTCATTTTTATCAATGCCATCTCCTGGGGATTTTATGTCATTTTAGCCGCGCCCTTGATGCAAAAATACAATCCATTTACGTTGTTAAAATGGACCTTTGGTATCGGCTTTATTTTCGTACTTCCATTTGGGTATCAGCAGCTGCTAGCGATTGACTTCCATGCATTTACACCCAAAGCTTGGTTTGGATTTTGGTATGTACTTCTTTTGGCGACGTATTTGGCTTATTATATCCATACGGCTGTTTTGAAACATATTTCTCCTTCCATTTCAGGAACTTACGTCTACTTTCAGCCCATCATTGCCACCATCATTACCATCATTTTTGGTTTAGATGCACTCCATAGCATCAAAGTACTGAGCGCCCTCATGATATTTTTAGGCGTGTACCTTGTTGGTAAAAGAAATACTTAACCCCTCAAACTTTAAGCATTATACCTCAACTTAAAGTATTTCATTTCGTAAACCCATTCCTATATAAAAGGGATTCATGATGAAAAAAAACTTCCTATTTCTCCTAAGCCTAAGCCTTATTCCCATTGCAGTTTTTGCACAAAATCCTTGTGTCAAAGGAGATTGCGTAGATGGAGAAGGCACTTTTTTAATGGCAACCGGTGACCGTTATGTAGGAGAATTTAGAGGAGGAAAATTTAGTGGTGAAGGAGAATATTTTTTTGCTGGGGAAGATTTTAAAAAAGGCAACAAATATGTAGGTGAATTTAGGAACGGACTTTTTAATGGCCATGGTACTTTTTATTTTATCACCGAAGGTCCACAAAAAGGCGATAAATTCGAAGGGGAGTTAAGAGATGGAAAATTCAATGGTCCTGGTGTTTATGAATTTGCCAATGGGGATAAATATATTGGTGAGTTTAAAGACTCAAAATTCGAAGGCCAAGGTAGTTTAATTTATAGCAATGCTGACCGTTATGTAGGGGAATTTAAAAATGGCTTGCGTGATGGACACGCCACTTTGTATTATGCCGACGGGAGCAAATTTATCGGGATGTACGAAGAGGGAAAATGTCATGGACAAGGCACTTACTATTTTGAATCAGGAGATACTTATGTCGGCATGTTCATTGACGGAAAAATCAAAGGACAAGGTGTGATGTATTTCAAATCAGGTGACCGGTATATCGGTGAATTTAAAGATGCCCAATTTGATGGTTTGGGAATATTATACCAAGAAGATGGCAAAATAAAATCTGGAAACTGGGGAGCAGGTGTTTTCATCAGTACTTCCAACCTCGCTATTCCTCCCGTGATTTCCTGGATCAGTCCGGCAGTGATTGCAGTGATTGTAAACGAGCCAGTTTATGCCCTCAAAGCTTGCGTGATGTCGCATGAAAAAACCATCAACATCAAGATTTTTGTGAATGAGGTATTGCAAATGCAAATTCCTGTGACCAAAAGTTTTACAGAAAAAACGCCTTTAACCGATTGTGACATCAGTATTGACAAACCAGTTTTTTTGGTTGAAGGCAATAACGAAGTCAAGATTGTAGCCGAATACAGCAACGGAAAGGTGCAATCGGAAATACGCCATGTCACTTTTGGCCATACCGTTTTAACGACCCAAACCAATCCAAAAATTAATTCTGTTACCCTCAGAAATGATTATGCCCTACTTTTCGCCACTGATGACTATACCGAATGGAACAATTTGGCTAACCCCATCAAAGATGCAGAAACGATTGCGGCCGAATTGGAAAAAACGTATGGCTTTCATGTAGAGATTGTTAAAAATCCGAGCAACGAACAAATCATGTCCAAACTCAAAGAGTATGCCCGTAAAACCTACCAAAAGCAAGACCAATTGCTGGTGTTCTTTTCAGGTCACGGACAATATGATGAAGAATTCAAGGAAGGTTATGTGGTTGCGAAAAACTCTTCTAAAATAGATGAGAGCAGGGTTTCTTATATTTCTCATGGTACCTTAAGAACGGTAATCAACAACATTGCCTGCAACCATACCTTGTTGGTGATGGATGTTTGTTTTGGAGGCACTTTTGACCCAATCATTGCGAGTGTACAATACAGAGGTGCTGTAGATGATATTTACAAAGAAATATCCCAAACAGACTATGTGAACAGAAAACTCAAGTATATCACCCGAAAATACTTGACCTCTGGCGCCAAAGAATATGTACCAGATGGGAGACCAGGGGAACATTCACCTTTTGTCCGTAAATTTTTAGACGCTTTGAGAAATTATGGTGGCGAAGACAAAATCCTAACCCTGGAAGAAATCAGCACTTATGTGGAAAAAGTAAACCCACAACCACGCTTGGGTGAATTTGGCGCCAACGAACCCGGAAGTGACTTTTTGTTTATTGTGAAATAAGTTTTAAAATTTTACGCACAGGCATAAAGATTTTCGCAAAGCTCGCAAAGAAAATTTCGGGAATTAATTTATTGTATTGTCATTCTCAAACCTCTGCGACCTTTGCGTGAAAAAAATCACATACCTTCAAAATCAACCTTAACAACAGTTTGTTCTGGCTTAGGTGTAACTTTGGCTTTTACCACTTGACCAATGGTTACCCTTGGAATCAACAGTTCAAAAGAGCGTACATCTTTGGTGATGGTCAAAGAATTTTGTTTGATCCAGGGATTGTAGGTTCTTAATGTTTTGGAACTGATATGGTATTTGGCAATAAATGCTTGCAGGTTTGGAATGGATTTATGGATAGAAATTTTACTGATGCGCATGGAATATCTTTTCCTGTGCATTTGTAAACCATACTTTTGGGGATGTTCCAGGATTTCTTTGTAGGCTAAAATTTTATAAAGGTATTGAGAAGATTCTCTGCTCAATTTCAAGTCATGGTAGGAATTAGATTTGTGTTTTTTACAAGCCTTGATCAAGGCAGCCATTCCCATATTATAGGCAGCAGCTGCATTTGTCCAGGAACCAAAATAGGTTTTAGAAGTCTGAAAATGCTTACAAGCCGCATGGGTTGATTTTACAGGATTAAAACGTTCATCCACCTCAGCATTGATTGACAAGCCTAATTCTTGTCCGGTACTGGCGATAAGTTGCCAAAAGCCTGCTGCCCCCCTTGGAGACATTGCTTTTTTAGACAAACCACTTTCAACCACGGCAATATATTTAAAATCTAAAGGGATATTATTTTGCGCCAGGATAGGTTCTAAAATGGGAAACCATATTTCAGCATGACGGCGCAACAAGGCCGTTTCAGTGGAGTTTAAAGCAATTTTATTCAGCTCAGCTTCAAAAATTTTTCTTTTGCTTTTAAGGTTAAAAGGAATAGGTTCTCCCGCGAAGGAGAACCTTTCTAATGCATCAATATGGTATTTGAGATGGTCTTGGTTGGAAGGCAAATAATCTCCCAAATGGAATAAGTTAAGCCCAACATACAAGACCACTACGGTGGCAATTGCGAATACTATTTTATACTTTTGACTGCTCAATATTAGAAGTTTGGTTGTAACAAATATTTAGCGTAGAAATCGTCAATTACTTTTACAGCGTCAGTCGGATTGTCTACGATGTTGATCAAATTTAAATCTTCTGGATTGATGTTGTGCTCTTTGGCATGCATCACATCTTTAATCCAGTCCATTAATCCTTCCCAATATGACCTTCCTACCAATACAATAGGGAATCGACCAATTTTTTTGGTTTGAATTAAGGTAATCGCTTCAAACAATTCATCCAAAGTTCCCATTCCGCCAGGCATTACAATAAATCCCTGAGAGTATTTGATGAACATTACTTTTCGTACAAAGAAATAGTCAAACGTTATTGACTTGTCTGGATCTATGTAGATGTTATGGTTTTGCTCAAAAGGAAGTACGATGTTTAAACCTACCGATTTACCACCTTGCATGCTCGCCCCTTTGTTACCCGCTTCCATGATACCAGGTCCACCACCGGTGATTACCCCATAACCATGTCGTACAAGTTTGGCAGCAATTTCAACTGCCATTTGGTAATAGACATTGTCTTCTTTTGTTCTGGCAGATCCAAAGATTGATACACAAGGACCAATTTTTGCAAGCTTTTCAAAACCCTGTACAAACTCCGACATGACTTTAAAGATTGCCCAGGAATCTTCTGTTTTTATTTCATTCCAATTTTTATTCTTGAAAGCCTCACGTATCCTGTTCTCGTCTTCCAAATTTGTATTATTGTTCATCTTGCCGATCTCCCTTAGGTGTAATTGAATTTAGTATCTTGTCCTATACATTAGATGTACAATGTATGTGTTTAACGAACAGATTACCAAAAGGGTTTACTCGGGAAGAACAAGGGTAAATATTGGAAAAGTTTTCTGGTTTTGCAGGATAACTTTTCAGGCGAACAATATAAAAATTGCTTAAAATTTTTAATCTTAACGACACAAAGATAAACAAAATTACTTAGTATAGTATTTTCATAATCAGGTCAATACAAAAACAAAAAGGAAATCAAGTACATGATTGTCAAAAAAAATGTACTGAACTAAGTTTAAAACGCGATTTTGGGAAGTTTATTTTTTTAATAAAAAAAGAAGATTTTTACAGCTCCATAAATTTTTCTCGAAGTTTATTTCTCGAGTTCTATTTATTCTTGGTATTGTTCAAGTAAAAATTTAGCCTAAAATCAACAAAGTGTCACACGTTTGTACATCGAACAAACATTATAAGTTTCTTCAATTTGGTAATCAATTTTATCCATAATTTTATTGACCAACATCAAACCAAGTCCGCCTTTTTTCTTTTCATGAATCAATTTTTGAATACTTTTTTCGTAATAATTTACAGGATTAAAAGAAATGCCATGATCCAAAATATTGACCCTGATTCCTCCATTTTCATGGATAAGGGTAATTTCAATGGTCTCGTCAGGCTTTAAGTTTAAAGCATGTTTGATTAAGTTGGCACAAATTTCATCTACAGATAAAACAATCATATCAACATCATTATCGCAAACATGAATTTGATTCAACTGATTTGCTATAAAAGTGCGGACAAGCTTTAGTTCATTCAAAGAACAATGAATACTTGTTTTAGCGATTATGTTTTGCTGCTTTTGCATCTGCTTCACTATTGTAAATAGGGATTAATTTCTCAAGACCAAGAATATTAAAAACATTCCTCACTTTTTCGCTCAAATCACAAAGGGAAAAAAAGATATTATTGTCCTTAAAGTCTTGTATATAAGACATGAACACACCCAAACCTGCGGAAGAAATATAGCTAAGGTTTTTACAGTTAACTATGATATTTGTTTCTTTTTCCTGAATCGCCTGCGTTATTGCGGAATCAAGAAGCATAGAAGAAGAAGCATCCAAATCTCCTGATATTTCAAGGATTAAATAGTCTTCTGATTTTGATGTGGTAATGTCCATTGTTTCTACGGTGATTAATAAAGTGTGGTTTTGTTTTTTAAATAAATTTTATGGCCAATAAGGTATAATCATCTTCAGGCTTGCTGCCGTTGGTAAATTTCATCACTTCATCCATAATGATCTTGGTAATTTCTTTGGCCTTTAGTTGTGCATGTTGTTGCACAATTGCTAACAATATGTCATAGCCAAATTCTTCCCCATCTGCATTTTTAGCTTCTGTAATGCCATCGGTATACAATAAAAGTATATCATCTTTATCAAACGCAATGGTTTGCGTTTCTATATATTGGGCATAACTATCATTTCTCAGAATCCCCAAGCCAAGTCCTTCAGAATTCAGAAAGTAGGTTTTGTTTTCTTTGGCAGCGTAAAATAAAGTCGGACAATGACCGGCCCTTGCCATTTGTATAGATTGATTTTCCAAATCAATGTTAAACATCGACAAGGTAATGAATGAGCTTTTTTCAAAACAATTCGACAATGCCCTGTTGGCATGTGCCATAAATTCATGGGGTGGCAATTGAAAATGAATCAGGCTATGAAAAACACCTTTCATTTGTGCCATATTAAAAGCAGCCGAAGTGCTTTTACCGGAAACATCGCCGATGACCACACTAAAATGTTTGTCAGATTTCCTGAAAATATCATAGTAATCACCACCAACGTCTTCCGCCGATTCATAATAAACCGCCATGTCCATCACATCGCTGTCAATATTGGAGGGAAGCAAGCTTTGCTGTACTTTTCGTGCAATATTCAATTGCGCTTTATAACGCTCATTGTCAATGGCTTCATTGATCAACCTGGCATTTTGTATGGAGATACTCGCTTGAGAAATATAGGTTTCTACAATCTCAATGATTTCTTTGTCAAAGCCGTCTTTTACTTTTCTGAGCAGGCCAAGTGTACCAATTCTATGCCCGTTTGAATACAGTGGAAGCAACAACAAAGAAGAAAAAGGAATGTCAGCGATAGATTCTTTGAAATGAATTTTCTTTAAATCTTTGACCAAATAAGGTTCTTCATTGATTCGAATCCCAGATTTACGAAGCAAGGTTTTCATCTTATATACCTGATCGCGGGTAAAATGATCCAACACAATGGTGGTCACATTTCCCTTTTCGTCAAATATTTCTAACCATCCTGCATCGGCTAAAACAGTATTGTAACAACTCTCAAAAAGTACATTGTATATTTTGGTTTCGTCATTTTCAATTTGAAATGTTTGACTTAATTTTTGAAAGCCCAATACCTCTTCAAATTTTTGTTCAAAAACTGAAGATGTTGGCAGGTTAAACAACAGTACCAACAAGGAAATCAGGCAATATAAAATCACAAATGTAAATAACGTGAATGAAAATATATTACGCGAAATATCCACATTGCTGAAATAAGCATGGTGGTAATCCAGGTAAAAAACTACAAATATGGCTGAAATAGCCAATATCAAAATCAGCAATAAGATACATTGCCATTTGTGGTTAAAATTTAAATAGGGAACCCAACGTACATTAAAAGCAAGTACCAATGCGCTAAGTGCCAATGGAATCAATAAAATCAAATACTGTTGACTGATTTGTTCTTCATCGAAGAAGTTAAAAATGGTAACGGTGTAAATACTTATTTCAAATATATTCCAAAACTGTTGAATGATTTTTGTTTTTTGGTACAGTACCAATCGTTTAAAAACATAAAAGGAATTGGCCAAAAATATTGTAATAAATGCTGCGTTGATATTATAGAAAAGATTGGTTACGAGCGTGTTGTGCTCCATCACCGTATCTTTCATTAAGCCAGCAAATAACTTGATGATTGAAATTACCAGGATACTCGCCGCCGCGGTGAGGAATGTTTTCCACAACATTTCCCTGAAATTCAAACTTTGAACAGAACCTATCTCCAGTTTAAAAAACAACATGGTGCCAATTAAAAAAATGTTGATAGATACTGATTTGAAAATTACCGGTAAAAAAAAACTCACATGGTTATTGACGCCAAACAAACGAACAGTATCAAACATGGCCGCAGACATCCATGCTATGAGACATAGCAGGATGTAACTTCTGGACATGTTAGATTTTGAAAACATTTGTTGTTTTTAGTTTAGAGTTCTCAGTTTAGAGTTCTCAGTTTACAATTCTCAGTTCACAGTTCACAAAATTCTTTTGTATGATGGAACACAGATTGAGCGAATTGTGTGAATTATCGCGAAATTCAACTAATAATCCTTAAAATCTGTCTCATACATGTATCATAATCCCCATTAATTTCTGGTGATTTTTTAATTTCCCCTACAGATTAAAGAATATTTTTTTATTATTCAACAAACAAAACTCTAAACTGAGAACAGTAAACTGACAACTGAGAACTGACAACTCTAAACCCAAGAATTATCTCGACGAATAATTGGGCGCCTCTCTTGTCACCTGAATGTCATGAGGATGGCTTTCTCTTACGCCGGCAGAGGTGATTTTTACAAATTTAGCCTCTTTCAATTTTTCTATATTGGATGAACCACAATAGCCCATACCTGCTTTTAGTCCGCCTACCAATTGGTATAAAACCTCCGCTACCATACCTTTGTAAGGAACCCTTCCCACAATTCCTTCAGGAACCAATTTTTTTACATCGTCTTCAGCATCCTGGAAATAACGGTCTTTTGAACCATCCTCCATCGCTTCCAAAGAACCCATTCCTCTATAAGTCTTGAATTTTCTGCCTTCAAAAATAATCACTACACCTGGAGCTTCTTCCGTTCCGGCAAGTAAAGAACCAATCATGATACTGCTTGCACCACCCGCGATTGCTTTTACCAAATCACCAGAAAAACGAATTCCACCATCAGCAATTATGGGCACACCTGAACCTTCTATGGCTTTGGCGGCTTCATAAACGGCTGACAATTGTGGCATTCCTACTCCTGCAATGATTCTTGTGGTACAAATACTACCTGGACCAACCCCAACTTTAATGGCATCAGCACCAGCTTCTACCAAGGCTTTGGCCGCCTCAGCGGTAGCTATATTTCCAACAATTACTTCTAAGTCAGGAAATTTTTGTTTCACACTTTTCAATGCGTCAATTACTCCTTTGGAATGTCCGTGAGCAGTATCAATACTCACTACATCAACACCCGCTTTTTTTAGGGCAGTAATTCTTTCAATCAAATCAGCAGTAACCCCCACTGCAGCACCTACGCGTAAACGACCAAAACTGTCTTTACAAGCATTTGGTCTGTCTTTGCGTTTGATAATATCTCTGTAGGTAATCAAACCTACCAGTTCACCTTTTGTATTGATGATGGGAAGTTTTTCAATTTTATGTTCTTGTAGGATGTCTTCAGCGGTTTCCATATCAAAACCTTCCAATGCAGTAACCAATTTATCTTTGGTCATGATTTCGGTAACTGGTTTTGACATGTTTTTTTGGAACCTCAAATCACGGCTGGTTAAAATACCCACCAATTTTTTGTTGGCATCCACCACAGGAATACCACCAATTTTATGTTCACGCATGATTTTCAAAGCGTCTTCCATAATGGCAGTATCAGGTAAAACAATCGGATCGGTAATCATACCACTTTCAGAACGTTTTACTTTGCGCACCTGTTCGGCTTGCTTTTCAATGCTCATGTTTTTATGGATGAATGCAATACCACCTTCCTGTGCCATGGCCACAGCCATTTGAAATTCAGAAACAGTATCCATCGCAGCCGCAACCAATGGAATATTGATGGTGATGTTACGGGTTAATTTTGTTTTGGTGTCTGTATCGCGAGGGAGTACTTCGGAGTAGGCAGGTAATAGAAGTACGTCGTCGTAGGTGAGCGCTTCGAATAGAAATTTGGATTGTCCTGAGGTCATTATGCAAAAAGATTTTATGGGTACCCTTTTGCCATACAAATCTAGACGTTTTTTTGACTATAAAAAATTATATTTTTAATATTCATAAGAATGTTTTTAAGTACTCCATTTTCATACCCGAATATGAATTTTTGTTTATGCTGAATGGAGCAAAAAAATCTTTACATGCGATTACTTTTTCCATTCAAATGACATACACTTTAAATAAGAAAATATTTTACCCAAAGCTTCAGTTTCAATAAGTAAATTCCCGGGGTTCGATGATAGGATTAAAATACTTTTCCACGAATAGAAACTAGGGCAACTCCATCAGTTTAATCCATGATTATGTACAGAAGAACACTTGCAATATATGCTTCGAGAGTCATAACTAACTCATCAAAATACTCCCCTGAAAGGGGGGATACAATTACATTTATTAAACTAAAAAAACATCATTATTTCAGTTTAATTTATAATTTATTCCCTATTATTGTATCCTCACTATGACTTACTTAAGTTTAAGGAATCGTATACAGTGAAAAGCCTCCTCATTTGAAAAATCTACTTCTTTGTACCTTGGTGTTTGTCACATTATTTACGCAAGCCTGTTTGCGTAAACAAGAATATCCTACCTGGAATTCAAACCTGCTTACTCCTATTTTGCATACCAATATTGGCATTGGCGGGTTGGTGTCAGACACCGTAATTAAAAAAATGCCCGATTCGAGCTACAGCATTGCCACAGTAATTCCAATTACCGACATCAAATTCGATACCTTGATTAAATTCAGCGAAATCCCCTTTACAAAAAAATACACCTTACAAACCCTCAAGCTCGACCCACAAAGTACTACCCAAAAATTTTCTTTAGGGGGAATCATCCAACAAACTCCTTTTTCATTTATCAACAGCTATCATGGCGCATTTCTTCCTACTCTTTTTGCCAACTTATTACCCGCCACCATTACACAAGGACCATTTGGCCCCTATTATTTCAATGCCAACAACTTTTTTAAAACGGCCACTTTAATCAGTGGAGACATGAATTTAAAAATCACCAATAACCTTCCTGTCGATTTACAAGACGTATCCGTAGTTTTTAGAAACCAGTCTTCCGGTGTGGTCATTTTCACAAAAACCAATATCAATATTGCTTCAGGAAGCTCCCAGTCATTTTACCAAGATCTTGCAGGAAAAACCATAGAAGGTGATTTGGAAGCACTTTTGCCGACCATTACCATCGTAACCGATGGCTTAAAAACCAAAATCATTGATACCAGCAAAACGTTGGAGTTTCAAATGACCATTTCCAATGTGAAGGTTTCAGAAGCAACCGCAGTATTTCCGCAACAAGATGTCATAGACCAGGATGACATTATTGGTTTTGGAAACATGGGCAAATATGAAATCAAAAAAGCCATTTTGCGCTCAGGAGAAGTAAAGATAGACGTTACCAGTACAGCGCAGGATACCTTATATTTTGATTACAATATTCCAAGTTTATCGACTAGCAGTACCTCTTTTAAAACTTCAGAAAAAGTAAATCCAGGAAGTGTTGCCACTCCAGCAGTGTATACCAAATCATTTAACTTTACGGATTATGATTTTGACCTCACTTCATCGGGCATCAACAAAATCCGACATCCCAATTCAAGTACCGATACCTTCAATACCATCAACAGTATTTTGCTGGGTAGAATCAGGTATTCGGGCAAATTGATTTACTTGTCTTTACAGGACAGTTTGAGTGTAAATTTAAAAATGAGAAACTTGGTAGCATCTTCTGCCAAAGGTTATTTGGGCGATACCACCATTATTGTAGAAGGTACACAAGCATTTCCAAGCATCAAAAATTTTGCAAACAGTACTTTCTCTCTTGAAAATGCGGCAATAAAATTAAATATCGCCAATGGCCTAGGCATCAAAGGAGAAGTGACCATTGTTTCCTTTACGGCTTCTAACAGTACCTCCAACCAAAGTTTGTCACTTACAGGAAATGCCGTTACGAATATTTACCCTGTAGCAAAAGCGATTGAAATTCCTTTTGCTCCCGTAAATACAGTAATAGACATTAACCAAAACAATTCAAACATCACCCAACTCATTGCCTTAAATCCTGATAAGATAGCCTACAAAGTTGCTTTCAAACTCAATCCTCAAGGTAATTTACACACTTATGATGATTTTTTACGCAAAGAAAGTAGCGTTAAAGTAGACGCTTATGTGGACATTCCATTGTCCATCAATATTGAAAATTTAAGGTTGGTAGACACCATTGCCTTTACCCACAGTACCATTAAAGACATGGACAACATTCAACAAGGGAGCTTTAATTTCTTGGTTGACAATCAATTTCCTTTCCATGCTTTTACCACCATTTACGCCCTGAATGCGCAAAATAAAGTCATTGATTCCCTCACTTCTTTAGACCCAGTGTTGGCCGGAATACCTGATATCAACGGAAGAGTGAGTAGCAAAATGCACAGTAAAGTGAAATTTCCATTTACCAAAACACAATTGAACAATATCGCCACTGCGCCCAAATTGATATTCGATGTCAAATTCGCCACTCCTCCGCTAAAATTTGTAAAGCTGTTTACAGATTACAACATGGACATCAAATTGGTAGGAGATTTTATTTACAACATAGATGCTAACAATGCAACGAAATAAAATACGCCTTATCTTGCTGCTTTTCATTTCCCTCTCTCCTATTGTGGTGGAAGCACAAAATGACCTGAGTAAACCTGAAGCGATATTCTTGGTAAAACAATTTCAAAACGACTCCACAGCTACGCTCAGCATTTCTTTGTCGGGCGGATATTCAATCAATACCAACAATGTGAGCAGCAAACAATTGAGCAACTTTATGTATGCCAACGCCGTGAGTGAGGGGGACAAACAAAACGTTTTGTCGGCTTTAAGTTCAAGCAATTTAATAGGTTACGGTGGAGATCAAGGCATTACAGCCAGGTATAAACAATCCCAAAAACGTTATTTCATTGCAGGCTTGTACAACAAGAACATGATCAGTGTTGACTTCAAAAAAAACTTGGTTGAACTGGCTTTGAACGGCAATAAAATGTTTGCAGGCGCAGAAGTCGTTTTGGGTCCTTTCAATTATACCAACCTCATGTACCAACAAGTGTATTTGGGGGTGGAACAAAAAATTGGAAGAGGATTTTTAGGAATTGGATTTTCAGGATTGAATGGCATGAAGCTCAATCAATTGAACCTCAAACGAGCCAATTTGTATACGGAAATGGATGGTGCTTATATTGATTTTGATACCGATGTTGATTTCAGCTATTCCAACAAACAATCAAACTTCAACGGCTACGGATTTTCAACTTCATGGAGCTATAAATACCTGGGAGAAAAAAATAACTTGGTCGTAAATGTAAATGATTTTGGTTTTATCAAATGGCAAAACTTAAGCACTTACAACACCAACCAGAAATACCATTTTGAAGGAATCGGTATCACTGACATTTTTAACTTTAGTGAAAGTGCTTTTAGCAATGTGAATCTCTCCAATGTACAATCGGTGTTGGGCATTGATCCAAAGCAAAAAGATAATATCGTGGCCACTCCTACCACACTTAGCATTGATTATTTGCACAGCATTGGCAAGCTCGGTTTGGGTGCAGGAGCAAAACATATTTTGTTTATCAATTATATTCCTAAAGTTTATGTGAGAACAAGTTACGCTTTAAACAATTTTTGGTGGGGAGCATTAACCGTTTCGCACGGAGGATTTGGAGGTTTTGATTACGAGGTAGCTCTCGGTGGAAAAATTATTGACCAAACATTTTTCAGCATCAACATGCATTATGCCGAATGGCTAATTGTTCCAAACCAAACTGCAGGTCAGGGAATTGATGTGGTGGTTTCCAGGTTTTTTTAGGCGACTATTCGAAATTTTAAATGTCGAATTATTGCTATTCGACAATTTGTGCTATTCGACAATTGTAATGTCGAATCCATATCGTAGGATTTGTAATCCGAATCAGGGAATAAGGGAACTGTCGGATTACAAATCCTACGATACTGCTTCCGAATTACAAATTCGGAAGAGCCGATTTTCTATACTAAACATTCAACATTTAAAACTCAACACTCCTTAACGCCACTCAAGCGTATTGATCATATTTAAAATATCTGTTTTCAAATAATTGATTACAGGAGCCAATGAATCATTTTGGGTTGCCGTTTCAAAATACAAGGCACCACTTAAAAAGTGTTTGGTGGAATCGGTCATGTGAAATTGGTACGGGCTCGGCACTTCACCTTGCAACTCATACATAAAAGCCCTCTTTCGATCTTTTTTTCGAGTAATCACAATTTCTTCAATCTTAGACGCTTTTACTTGGTGTTTGGCGGTAAGCTTGTTGACATCGTTGATCAATTTCTTATAATTATCCCCCGAAACACCTGAAAGGCTTTTGTAGGTAATGTCTATACTTGCTTTAAATTGAGGATAATAAACGTGTATCCAATGTGGTTCTACCAAACCATTGGTATCTTTCAAAATTACGGCGTGTTTTGAATACTGAAAAGTATACGGATGGTTTTCAGTCAATTGAATGTATTCTTGCTTGGGAAGGTCAATCCTGTTGTACCCTTTTTGTTTAGGCACATAATCGTTATTGGTACAAGCCTGCAACAAAAAGCACAGGAGACAGGTTAAGCCACAATTTTTAAGTACGCGCATAGTAGAGTATGTTTTGATATGATTTTATTATTTTGACTATTTTTGGCTACCACTTCATTAGGTTTTGGAGCAATATTTAGGCTACTATTGCTCCAAAACCTGCCTCGTTTCGCTCAATAACACTTCAAAATACTTGTGTAAATAATTCAAAAACAAACGCTTAGGAATTAATTTTAACTTTAATTTTTTTGATCCTTCTTTTGTCCGCTGAAATGATTTCAAAAGCAAATTTATCGTGGGCAAGCAAGTCTCCTGATTTGGGCAAGCCGGCGTTAAGTTCCAACAACAATCCACCGAGAGATTCACTTTCGCCTTTTACTTCATTAAAAATATCCGGGTCGGTTTCAATAATTTTACAAAAATCATTGAGGGATATTTTACCTTCAAACACAAATTCCTGCTCGTTTAGTTTTTCAAAATTCAAAACGATTTCATCATCAAATTCATCATTAATTTCCCCGACAATTTCTTCAATAATATCTTCAAGGGTAATTAATCCGGAAGTTCCGCCATATTCATCCACCACCACAGCCATGTGTACCCGCATTTCCTGAAAATCTTTCAATAAGATATCAATCTTTTTATTTTCCGGAATAAAGTATAAATCCCTTATTAAGGAATGCCAGTCAAATTCATGGTAATGGATATAAGGCAAAAAGTCTTTGATGTGCAATACCCCCTCGATTTTGTCAATGGTATCGTTGTAAACCGGCACTCTTGAATACCCAAAATGATTGATTTGCGCAATCAAGTCTCTATAGGAAATGTCTATGTCCACGGCAGTAATGTCGGGCCTCACGGTCATGATTTGTTTTACCGAAATGGTTCCAAAATTTACAATTCCTTTTAAAATATCGGTTTCCCCTTCTGTGCTGTGCTGGTTGGCAGTCATGTCAATGGCCTTGTTCATTTCCTCCACCGAAAGGGTATAACTAATTTTTTGAACACGTTTATCAATAAAATCTCCCATAGAGATCAATAAATAGGCAAAAGGTTTGAAAACATAAAAAGCCGCGGAAACAAAATTCACCGTAAGTTTGGCTACTTCAATGCCTCGTTTGTTGGCATAAATTTTTGGGGTCACTTCGCCAAAAAACACAATAGCAAAAGAAACCACCACGGTTAAGAAAACGACAATGTACCCACTTGGATCTTTATTAAGCGTTGCATCCGTTCCAATCGCGGCAAATTTCCAAGTCATATAAGTAGACAAGGTGATGAAGGCTACATTGAATAAATTATTGATAATAAGAATTGTGGCCAGTAATTGTTTGGGGTTTTCAAGTACTTTAAAAATTTTAACTTCCCTGACATTACTGCTGGTTTTACATTTAATTCTTTCTACTGGAGTAAGGGAAAAAAAAGCCACTTCTGCCCCTGAAATAATACCTGAACCTAACAGTAATGAGACCAAAACAAAACTGCTAAAACCATAAAATAAAAGGTCTGCACTAAAAGTGTTTAATAATATTAATACCAATAATCCTGTATCACCAGGGTCAAAACTACTACCGTCCAATTTGTTTGTTTTAAATTTGAAATAAAGCTAAGTTTTTGAATCCGTTTTTCTTAGCCCTTATAATTTTTTGAGTTGACAAGCAGAAGCCTGTCAACTCAAAATTATTTTTTAGAATGGTAAACCATCTTCTTCATTTGTTGAAAGTGCTGCAGGTAAAGGTTCATTAACCATAGATTCAACCACTGCATGTTGTTGAACGGTGGTAGCTTCACCATTATTATTTTCCTGTGTTTTGCTTCCAATTAAATTTAATTGTTGCCCAACAATTTCGGTAACATATCTTTTGATACCATCTTTGTCGTCATAAGAACGGGTACGAAGTCTCCCCTCAATATACACCTGACTCCCTTTTTTAAGATATTTTTCAATGGTATCAACAACTGCTCCCCAAAATTCTACATTGTGCCATTCTGTATTGTCAACCCGATTTCCATCGCGGTCTTTATAGCTTTCTGTAGTTGCCAATGAAAATTTGGCTACTTTTTTACCTCCTTCTAAGGACCTAACTTCGGGGTCTTTTCCCAAATTCCCTAGCAAAATTACTTTGTTTACGCCTGACATTTTTAAAAATTTAAGTTGAATAAAATGAAAAAACAACTTCTTTAATGAAGTTATTAGCAAAATTATAAATGTTTTGTAAAAAAACTATACTAAAAGTTAATTTCCTTAAAGATATTCATTTAAGGGTTGAAAAGGTCGACGAGGTTTTGAACCTCATCGACCTTAAAACGAAAGGCTACGGATAAATTTAAGCAGCAATACGGGTTTAGCGATGTCCTCCATTTCAGTTTTAGAATAATATTGATAGCCCTCAATGGCAACACGGTTTGGGGTTTCAATAACAATAAATTGGGCAAATATTTTTTGGTGGGTAAGTATATGTTTAAAAGGTAAAGAGAAATGTTTCACCTTGTGTTTATTTTGAAAAATAGATTTTAATACTTGATGGTTTTCAGCCAGTTCATCCAGGGCATTGAGCTTGGTGCTTTCAATCAAATAATATTCATTCAAGCCTTTCCAAATATCATTTTCGGTGCGCTCATGCAGCAACTGATTACCAGCATGTTCAAACACCAAATAATTAAAGTAACGCGTTTTAACTTTTAGTTTTTTGATTTTAACAGGCAACGATTGCTGAGATTGGTGAATGTGCGCAAAACAAGTATTGGCAAGTGGACAATCATTGCAACCCGGATTTTTGGGCGTACACTGCAAGGCTCCAAATTCCATGATGGCCTGGTTATAGGTCGACGAATTTTGATCCGGTAAAAGCTTATTGGCCAAAACACTAAATTCTTTGGCTCCTTCTGGAGAAGCAATATCTGTAGTAATTCCAAAATACCGCGACAAAACCCTAAATACATTGCCATCCAAAACCGCAACTTTTTCATGGTAAGCAAAAGACGCAATGGCAGCTGCGGTATAACTTCCTACGCCTTTTAATTTCAACAATTCAAGGTAGTTTGGAGGGAATTTCCCCTGAAGTTCCTGCGCAATATGTTTGGCGGTGGCATGTAAATTTCTTGCACGGGAATAATAACCCAAGCCTTGCCAAAGTCTTAAAACTTCCTGTTCGGGCGCATTTGCCAGTGCAAAAATATCCGAAAACTGAGCAGTAAAAGCCAAAAAATAAGGCAAACCCTGATTTACCCTGGTTTGCTGGAGCATTATTTCCGAAAGCCAAATGTGGTAAGGATTGGTCGTGTTTCTCCAGGGCAAATCTCTTTTATGGTTTGAATACCAATTAGTTACAATCTTATCGAATACTTCTTTTTTCACAAAGTGCTAATTTTCAAGGTGTCATAAACTGCTATTTAAAAAAAATAAAGTCAAAAAGTTACGAAAATGTTTTTAATTTGAAAACAACCGTATAAATTTGTAACCCCCTTCAAAGGTAAGGAACAAAAATATTCAATAACCCTAAAGTCAACAGAAAAGTGACAAAAGCAGAAGTAATCGCAGAAATTGCTGAAAAAACAGGAATCGAGAAATCGGACGTATCAGCTAGTATTGAAGCATTTTTCACCGTAGTGAAAAATTCTATGGCTAATGGCGACAATATCTACGTAAGAGGATTTGGCAGTTTTATCAACAAGAAAAGAGCTAGAAAAATCGCTAGAAACATTTCTAAAAACACCGCTATAGTTATCGACGAACACTACATCCCTAGCTTCAAACCAGCTAAAGAATTTGTATTGAAAGTAAAAACAAGTGTTGCTGCAACTGCTGCAGTAGCTGCAAAGTAATTATTTTATAAAACCAGTAGTTGACCGAAACATTTTAAAAATGACAAAATCACAGATAATATTGGTGACTGCATCAGTTGCCGCAGTGATTTTGCTTTTTAACCTTCCAAAGAAAGCTTTGAAAGACAGTAAAAGTGATAAAGTCGTTCAGCCAACTGCTGGTTCTTCTCCTGTTGCCTCCCATGACGATACACACGCATCGCACGATCATGCTCCGGAATTAATTGAAGAAGAGAAAACCTTGATAGCAAGGCTAAAGAAAGCGTTGGTTAATGAGGAAGTACTCAATAAAAAAGTTACATTAGCAGATTCGGTAGCTGCTAAGTATCGTCAAAACTTTATGTACGACAGTGCTGCAAAGTATTTCGATATCCAAATTCAATTGAAACCAAATAAAGCTAATTTGGTAAAAGCGGGTGATAATTATTACGAAGCCTTCAATTTTACTACAGACGAAAAGCGTTCTACAGCTTATGCTGAAAAAGCTCGGGAAATTTACCAACAATTACTTCAACAATACCCTGAAGACTTGGATTTGAAATCGAAAATGGCCATGACTTTCGTGGCTAGTCCGAACCCAATGCAAGGCATCATGATGTTGAGAGAAGTGTTGGCAAAAGATGCTAAAAATGAATTGGCTATCTACAATTTAGGAGTATTGTCTGTTCAATCCGGACAATTCCAAAAAGGAGTAGATCGTTTTTTACAATTAGCGAAAGTGAATCCATCAAATGCCAAAGCCTACTTTTATTTAGGGGTTTGTTACAAAGAACTTGGAGAGGCAGCAAAAGCCAAAGTCAATTTTGAGAAAGTCAAACAACTCGAAAAAGACCCTTCAGTGATCGCTACGGTAGATGGATATTTAAAAGAATTAAAATAGTTTCACATTAAAATATTACAAGTATGCCTTGCGGTAAAAAAAGAAAACGTCATAAGATTGCCACTCACAAAAGAAAGAAAAGACTTAGAAAAAACAGACATAAGAAAAAGTAGTTTTTAAAAATTACACTTCTTAAAAATCATAGGAGTCGGGATGTTTTAATACATCCCGACTATTTGTGTTTATGTCTTACTAAGTAAATCTCTTCAACGTTGAGTAATGAATTATATATCAATTCTACACCCAAGGGTGATAGAATTGCGCTTTTGCAAAACAAGCGTCTTGTAGAATTCCACGTAGAGAGCAATGCTAACAGCTTTACTGTTGGCGACATTTACCTTGGTAACGTTACTAAGCTTGTACAAGGATTGAATGCCTCATTCGTTGACGTAGGTTACGAAAAAGATGCCTTCCTTCATTACCATGATCTTGGCCCTCAGATTAAGTCTTTGAACAAATATGTTAAAGCTGTTCAAAACAATACGCCAGGGGTTGGTTTCAAATTGGCAGGCTTTAAAGCTGAAACGGATATTGACAAATTGGGTAAAATAGGACAAGTCCTTACCCGTAATCAAAATATCCTTGTTCAGGTAGTAAAAGAACCAATTTCTACGAAAGGTCCTCGCCTTTCGTGTGAGATTTCAATTGCAGGTAGGTACATCGTTTTGGTACCGTTTGCAAATACAGTAAGTGTTTCTAAAAAAATTGCAGAGAAAGATGAACGCAACAGGCTTTCGAGATTGATACAATCTATCAAACCCGAAAACTTTGGTGTTATCATACGTACTGTTGCAATGGGTAAAGATGTTGCCGAACTCGATAAGGATCTAAAAGGATTGCTTAAAAAGTGGGAAGACGGTTTTAAAGTCCTTAAAACTGCTCGTCCGCGCGACAAAGTAATTGGAGAAATGAACAGGGCAAACTCTATACTTAGAGATTTGCTTAACGCTAGCTTCGATGGAATAGTAGTAGATAGCAAAGAAATCTACGACGAAATCAAAACCTACATCCGAACAATTGCCCCAGACAAAGAGAAGATTCTAAAACTTCACTCTGGCAAGCAAAAAATGTTTGAAGAGTACGGTATTGAAAAACAAGTGAAGGCACTTTTCGGTAAAACGGTAAGCTTGCCTGGCGGTGGATATTTGATCATTGAACATACAGAAGCACTTCATGTGGTAGATGTAAACAGTGGTAACAAATCCAACGCTGAAGCCAATCAGGAAGAAACAGCCTTGTCTGTGAATGTAGATGCGTGTCGCGAAGTGGCCCGTCAGCTAAAATTACGTGACTTAGGGGGGATCATAGTGGTAGATTTCATTGACATGAAAAGCCAAGACAACCGCAACTTCCTGTATGCAAAAATGAAAGAAGAAATGGAGGGCGATCGCTCGAAATTCACCATTCTTCCATTGAGCAAATTTGGCTTAATGCAAATTACCCGTCAACGTGTAAGGCCTCAGTTGGATATCACCAACCTTGAAACTTGCCCAACGTGTAATGGCACCGGAACTGTTAATGCCAGCATCAACATTCCAGACCAAATTGAACAACAATTAGATTTTGTGTTCACCAAACAAAATGAATCAAAAGTATTCATCACCTTGCATCCGTTCTTACATGCTTATTTTACCAAAGGATTATTTTCTATTCGTATGAAATGGTTCTTTAAATATAAAAAATGGGTAGAATTGATGAAAGACAGTTCGCTTGGACTTACTGAATACACCTTCATTAATGGTTTAGGTGAAGAAATCGAATTAAAATAATACTGAAAGTCCCGACCAAAATCGGGACTTTTTTTTATCTTGCACTATGGAAAATAACCACAATTTGATACTGGCAGAATTAAATGCTGCCAATGATGTGTTAAATAACTTTTTAAGCAAACCGCAAAACATTGAAGCCATCAATGCTGCGGCCGAAATGCTCATTAAATCATTTAAAAAAGAAGGCAAAGTACTTGCGGCCGGAAATGGCGGTTCTCACTGCGATGCCATGCATTTTACCGAAGAACTGACTGGAAGGTACCGCGAAGACAGGAAACCTTTTGCAGCCATCGCCATTGCAGAACCAGCCTATATTTCTTGTGTAGCCAATGATTTTGGATATGAAAGTGTTTTTGCAAGGTATGTAGAAGCACTGGGTAAAAAAGGCGATGTATTTTTGGCCATCAGTACCAGTGGAAATTCTGCCAACATCATCAAAGCCGCAGAACTGGCAAAGCGTAATGGCATCAAAGTAATTGCCCTTACGGGTAAAAATGGCGGTCAATTGGCTGATTTATGCGACGTAGAAATCAGGGTGGCACACAACGGATATGCCGACAGGATTCAGGAAGTCCACATCAAAGTAATTCACATTTTGGTGATGCTGGTGGAGAAAGCATTTGCGGTGTAATCTGTTTAAAAATTATTTCTACTTACGATTCTTTCACAGTAAATTTTCACAAATATTTTCAAAACACAGGAAAAACAAATGAGCAACCAACTGCTATTGTGTGAATTTGAAAGAAAAAATCAGGCCTAGTTTCAGAAGCTTGATGAATTAAAAAAGCAGCAACAACAGTGTATCGCTATAAATTAAATGAAAAAGATTTGACACAGCATGAAGACAAAACTTGTGCTGTATCAAATCTTCAACGCATTGCTACACTTCAGTAACTGTGATTTTTTCGATTTTATCACCACCTCTGATGGCGTCAATAATATCCAACCCTTCTACTACTTTACCAAAGCAAGTATGGTTACGGTCTAAATGTGCCGTGTTGGTACGGCTGTGACAAACAAAGAATTGTGAGCCTCCTGTGTTTCTGCCTGCGTGTGCCATAGACAAAACACCACGGTCATGGTATTGGTTTTCGCCATCCAATTCACATTTGATGGTATAGCCTGGACCACCAGCTCCTGTTCCGTTTGGACAACCGCCTTGAATTACAAAATTTGGGATTACACGGTGAAAAGTTAGGCCATCGTAAAATCCTTTTTGAGCTAAGTCACAAAAATTTTTGACAGCAAGTGGAGCATCATTTTCAAAAAACTCAACTTTCATTGTTCCTTTTGCTGTAACGATTTCTGCAGTTTTCATATAGGTAAATAGGGGTTAATTGGACAAATAATTTTTCGAAGGTATTCATTTATTCGCTGAATTGAAAATTTTTTAATCCCATTGACAGGGCAAACGCATTAAAATATAAAGTAGCTCAAAAGCCTCACCCCAACCCTCTCCAAAGGAGAGGGAGCTGTCCATTAATCATAAATTGGTGATTAATGCAAAGAAAACCTTTTCGTTTTAAAAAAATAATGATGATTTCATCGGGATTTAAAG
>CALPQG020000004.1 GCA_943325655.2 Bifidobacterium breve
AAAAATTGGCACAAGAACATCCTAAAAACAAAAAATACCTAAGCAATCTTGCTGATGCTTACTTCCTGTCACGCGATTATGTCAATGCTGAAATTTGGTATGCCAAAGCAGTTGAACTTGACAAAACCAATGTCACTTCTTCGCTCTACAAATTAGCCGAATCGCAAAAATACAACGCCAAATACCAGGAGGCAAAGGCAAATTTCACATTATTTTTTGAAAGTAAATACAGAGACAGCAGGGGAGAAAAATACAAAGCGTATGCTGAAAATGAAATTGAATCGTGCGACTATGCCCTTCAACATTGCAAAGATACACTTAAAACTTACATAAAACATTTAGGAGATACAATCAACTCTGCTTATTCCGATTTTTCTCCAAGCATGCTTGACGATTCAACCATAGTTTTTGCATCCTTACAAGCAGATACCGTATTGACTTACCGTCATGATGAAGTACATTTCAACCACACCAAACTCTACAAATCCCAACTTCAAAATGAAGAATGGACACATCCAGTTCAAATTGAAAAAGTAAACACTTTATTTGAAAACAGTGCCAATGGTAGCCTTTCTCCAGATGGGAAAAGGTTTTATTTCAGCCGTTGTTATGAAAATTTAAAACATGAAATGATTTGTCATCTTTATGTCAGTAAAATTGACAGCAAAGGAAACTTTAGCAAGGCAAAAAAACTACCTCATAATATCAACAAAGGCAAATATTCCTACACACAACCCGTAGTTGCAACTCATAAACTTGAAAGCGGTGAAGCACAGGAAGTATTGTACTTTGTATCCAATAAATCTGGAGGTAAAGGAGGTTTTGACATTTGGTATACCATCATGTTACCAAAAGAAAAATTCAAAAACCCCATGAATCTGGGAAAAGAAATCAATACCATCAGAGATGAAATCACGCCTTATTATGATTCATTAAGCGGCAATTTATATTTCAGCTCTAACTTCCATTATGGTTTTGGTGGATATGATATTTTCAAATCAAAAGGTCAAATGATTACCTGGACCAAACCAGTAAATGCCTCCATTCCATACAATTCCAATGTGGATGACACTTATTATATTTTCAACAAACAACAAAACAAAGGCTTTTTTGTATCCAACAGAGCTGGCGGAATTAATTTAAAAAGTGCTACGTGTTGTGATGACATTTATAGCTATATCCAGCCAAAACAATTGTTACTGGTGACCCATACGTATGATAAGGCAACGAATGCATTGTACAAAAATACCAAAGAAATCATCCTCAATAATTCATCTGGTAAACAACAAGACTCGCTGAAAGTATACAATGAAATAGAAGGCCAATACCTTTACAATAAACTCATAGCAAAGGAAATTTACAGCGTCAACAAAAGCAATAGTTATGCAGTAGAAAGTATAGACAGTGGAAGTGTAATTGAAAATGCTTTTTTCAATATTGATCAGGACGGAAATATCACGAACACCCAATTGGCTTATGAACAAGATTCTATTTCGGCCACAAAAATAGAAGACGACCGATTTGAAATTATTTCCATCAACATTTTCATACACAAAGACAGGGTAAAAACACCCATTGTAATTGCTCAAAAAGCATTTGACGAAAAAGAAAAATATTTTATTTCAAATGAGAAAAAGGATTCTATAGTCATTGTCAAAAATGTATCCAAAGATTCTCTTGAAATCGTTAAAAACAAGTTAACCGATACTTTATCAACAGTAGTGGCCAAAAGTAAATTAAACAATACCCAAAAAGCAGTTGTTAAAAGGAATAAAATCGCCAACACTTTGCGTACTGAAGCAGAGATTAAGATTGATACATTAACAGCAATAAAAGACATTGTTGAACAAACACTAGTGATAGACTCCATCAAAATCGAGCAGAAAACACCTAAGGTCAACAAATTAACCAATGTCAAAAATTCAGTATTAGAAATTGCCAATAATTTTTCAAATCAAAAAATAGATTCACTGGTAAATATTAAAAATGCAACTGCAGAGAATACATTCACTGAGATTCCTGAAATAGAAATGATTGTTCATTTTGAATCCAACGACCCTGAATTTATTGCGCACCACAAAAAAATGCTTGACAGTATCGCTGATTTCTTACTTAAAAATGACCACATTAATTTATCTGTAGAAGCCCATACTGACAATGCTGGATTGAAGGAATACAACTTGAAATTGTCAAGCCAAAGGGCAAAATCAATCATGGAATACATTGACCAACAGGGTGTTTCTAAGAAAAGGGTTTTGGCCAAATGGTTTGGTGAAAATGACCCAATAGCACCCAACCAAAACGAAGACGGCAGCAACAACGAAAAAAACATGTTCGAAAACAGAAGGGCAGAATTGAAGTTTTACTACAACAAGAAACGTTGAGTTTTGAGAGTTGGGTTATGAGTGTTGGGTTATGAGGGTTGAGTTGTGAGTGTTTAGTAAAATTTAATACTAACAACTAAAAACTCAACACTCACATCTCACTTTTCACTTTTAAGCTCTTATTCACCCTGATTTCGAAGTCGGCAATGATATTCATGTAGTACAAATACGCATCATGAGGGGTATTGTAAGGACTGAAATATGAATGTACCGCTCCATCAGAAGAATGCTTGGTGGACATATAATAAAAGTGATCGGAAGCCTGCAGTTTAGACCAGCAATGAATTAAGGCTTCATTGCCTGTAGCTTTTACACTTTCTTCCATCTCATATATTTTCTCCAAACATTCATGCTGCATGGCATTCCCTTGCCAGGCCGACATATCTCGTTCCGCATCTGCCCAAGAAATTGTTTCAGGAGCAGTAATTGGGTAATTTGCTTGGTACGATTTAAAAACTTCTGAAGGAGTTTTAAACCCTAAAGAAGTATTGGTCAATACTTGTTCAGGAAGGTCATTTAAAAATTCAAAAATACCTGTTTCCTCCCATTGATGTTCTCCAAAAGTTTCATAATCCATGAACAGGTTAAGCACATCGTCTTTTTCTACAGCTATTTCTTGTAACCAATTACTGAATTTTGCAGCTGACAATGGCCACTCTTTCCAGTTTTGGTCTGAAAACCTAAAAGAAATGTCGTCAGAAAGCGTATAATTTCTTGCCAATACAGGAATACTTTTATTAGTTTCTGCATGGTATACTTTATTAGACGGATTGGCTGCAATCAACCTTTCTGTTCCTTCACATAGCAAACCAACATAACCTTGTTTTTGGATATATCGGGCTAAGTTGTTGTTATAAATCAATTCTGTATTTCTAAACACCGTTGGTTCAACACCAAACAATGCTTTAATTTTTTCTTTGTGCAAATCAACCTGACGTTGAAATTCTTCTGCAGAATACAATGCGGCAAGTGAATGGTAATAGGTTTCGCCTAAAAATTCTACACAACCCGTTTTAGCCAATGCCTGAAAAGATGCCAAAACGTCTGGCCTAAATTGTTCAAACTGCTCTAAAGCTAATCCACTGATTGAAAAAGAAACCTTAAATTCCCCTTTGTGTTTATTGATCAATTGAAGCAACAAAGCATTGGCTTTAACATAACATTTGTCTGCTACTTTGTTTAAAACTTGTAAATTCAGGTCATGGTTTTCGTAGACATAATCTCTTCCTATATGGAAAAATGAATACTCTTTGAGCCTATATGGCTGATGTACTTGAAAATAAAAACAAACTGAAGCCATGTGATTTGATTATGATGAATATATTAATTCCTAATACGCAGAAATTAACAATAGTTTTTATAATTTCCTTAATTATAAAAACAATTTGTCACGGTACAATGAAACCACTTTTTGGGCTGCATTTTCCCAGCTTACATTTTTCAAATCTTCATACCCGTTTAATACCACTTTCTTTTTCAATTTGCCGTCATTTAACAAACTGACAATATGCTTCGCCATTTGATTGACGTCAAAGAAATCAGCACTTAAGGCTGAAGGAAGGACTTCAGAAACACCTGACTGGTTTGAAATTACGCAGGGAACGCCATATTGAGTTGCTTCTAATGCTGAAATACCAAAAGGTTCCGACACAGAAGGCATGCAATACACATCTGCCATTGAAAGCAGTTCATGTACTTTTTCCGGGCTTAAGAAACCCGTAAAATGAAATTTATTTCCTATTTGTTTGAATGCTCCGGCTTCAATTAAACTTTTCAATTTATCGCCGGTACCGACCATTACAAAGCGAACGTTTGGTTCAGAAGCAATTACTTTTTGGGCCGTTTCTAAAAAATATCCCGGACCTTTTTGGCCAGTTAATCTCCCTAAAAACAAAATGAGTTTTTCTGGAAATGGTTTTTTGGTTTTGTATGGCGTTAAAGCTTCTACGCCATTATGTACTGAAGTTATTTTATCGGTATCAATACCATAATGGTGTTTGATTACACTTGCAGTATAATTACTTACCGGAATAACAAGGTCAGCCAATTCCATGGCATATTTTTCCAATTGATACACGCCTCCCCTACTTCCAATACCAGCCCTATCTGTTTCCAAGGAGTGAATATGCAATACCAAAGGTTTTCCCGACTCATGTTTCACTTGAAGACCGGCTACAAAAGTCATCCAGTCGTGGGCATGAATTACATCAAAATCTTTATTCTGCGCTATTTTTGAAACCACTTTGGCATACCGCTGAATTTTATCCCAAATATCTGTACCATAAATATCACCAACGCTTTCGAATGATAAAATATCATCCTGGGTAACCTCAGGATTTTTTGAACTGATCACTTCAGTACTTTCACAAGTAACGTCAGTTTTGGATGCATAATTTTTATACGGTGCAAAATCTGCTTCTACAAAAGTTACTTCTTTAAAAACATCATAGGTATTTGTATTCGTAGTTGAAGCGCCTTGATTTTTAAATTGCTCAATGGTAAGTTGATTCAATCCTATCAATTCTAAATTTTCAACTACAAAACCAGCTGCTGTTTTAGGGATAATCAAACTCAAATCTACCAATCCTGTCATTGCTTTACTCAAGCCAAAACAAGCAACACCCAATCCTCCATTGATTACTGGTGGGAATTCCCATCCGAGCATTAAAACTTTTAATTTCTCTTTCATAAGTTACGTATTGTTAACCAGCCTTGAACTTCTAAAAATATCACTAATTTTTATGATTAAAATCATGCTTATTAAAATCAAGACTAGGAATATTACAAAATTAAGCCGTGATTTAAAATAAATTTAAATAACATCAAAAATAAAATAAAATACAAATAATTAGAATTATTTTAGCATCAATACACCTTAAAATACCTAAAGCCCTTTCTGTTTTAATGCTTAATCATTGGCAAGTAAAAATTACTTCGCTTTATATTTTTAAATAATCAAGGCAAAATAAAACTCAATCACAGCAAACATGCTTATCAAATTGCCAAAATAATATTTGCAGTCTAAAAGTAAATCATTAAAAAATAGCTTAAATTTAATGCAGTGATTTGTAAATTTATACATTCTATAACGATTACTCTAAACTTTTTATTTGGAGCACCCAAAATTTACTATTTACATAGACGTTGTGTATTAATTACCTTTTTGATTGTTTTTTGACGTACTATTTTTTTAAAAAAAACTAATGATTAAATGACTAAAACAATTAAACTACATGGGTCAACGTTATGGCTAGGCAATGAAGGATTACTTTATGCCAGTTCAAAAAAAGACTTTCGGAAAGTATATAAAAAACAAGAAAAAGAAATACTGTTTATTATTAGACGCCACATATTTAGCTCCGTGCAATAAAAATTCGCGAAATTTTTTGGCAAAATTTAACCTGAAAAATGAACCGTAGTTGTTTCCAATGCTGCAATGGGGAAATGCTCATTACTATATTTTTCATTTTAAAACTGCCATCTTATCCAGCAAAATTGTTCGGAGACGTCAGGAAAGCAAAAGCGTAGTTGACTTAACATTTTATAATTTTAACTATTTTAATTTTTTAAACAATGCCATTAAACAACAAAGATGTACGCATAACGCTTATCGTGAATCAGTTGACAAATTATTTAAAGACTGATTATTCGGGTCAGGTTCCTGTTTCCAAAAAAAAGGATGGTATTGATAAAATCATCATCGGTGTGAACAAACTGGGAAAAGCCTTAGTATTAAAAACCGTCTCAGAACAGCAAAACAAAAAATGCTTCAATGAAATCATTGAAGTGTTACCCAAAATTATGGTAGCTGATTTCTCCCAAAAACTCACTTTAACTGAAAAAAATAACGAAACAAATGCCATTGCTGTCGGACTGAATACTGTAGAAGAAGAAATGGAAAATTTAATTCGTCGATTAAAAGGCAGTGAAGAAAAAATCAGGGTCGTTTTAGAAGCAGCACAAATTGCAGCTTGGGATTGGGATATTATTCATGACACTACTTGGCGGTCAAAAATACACGATCAACTTTTCGGACACGACCAAAATCTACCTGTATGGTCACATAAAATCTTCATGGAGCATGTGATTCCTGAAGACAGAAAACAGGTACAAAAACTATATGATGAAGCACTTATCACTGGGAATTTAAATTTTGAATGCAGGATTAAAAAAAAAGACGACCACACGATTCACTGGATTTTCACACAGGGATTGGGATACAAAAATGAAAAAGGCAAAACAATACGCATGTTTGGCATTACCCTAGATATTACAAAACTCAAAGGATCAGAATCTGAAACAAAACTACAATCACAAAAATTAACCCTTATCAATCAGGAACTTAAACAATTGGTACATGTGGCTTCTCATGATTTGCAAGAGCCATTGAGAACCCTGGTAACTTTTTCAGAATTAATCAAAGAAGAATACTGGCACAAGCTTGACAATCAGGGAAGACAGTATATTGACTTCATTTCCAATTCCGCCATTCGTATGCAGGGACTTGTAAAAGACCTCATGGACTATCTTATTATTGGCAACGAAAAAACATTGTCTTTGGTTGATTGCAATAAAATTGTGCATGAAGTACTTGATGACATGCAAGTACTTATTAAAGAAAGTAAGGCTACATTTATTTTTGATCATTTGCCTCATTTGAAAGCATACGCAAAAGAATTAAGGCTGTTGTTTCAAAATTTGATTAGCAATGCATTGAAATTTAGAAAAAAAGATGTTACACCTATTGTTAAAATAACCGCAAAAAAAGAAGGTGACGCTTGGCTATTTTCAATTGAGGATAATGGGATTGGGATTGAAGAAAAAGACATCAACAAACTTTTTATCATTTTTAAAAGATTGCATAACCGCAGTGAATACGAAGGTACTGGTATAGGCTTAGCACATTGCAAAAAAATAGTGGAGTTACACAATGGCAGCATCTGGGTAAGCTCTACCATTGGCGTAGGCAGTACTTTTTACTTTAGAATACCTAAACAGATAAACGCATGAAAAAAAAGCTTAACTGTGTATTGTTAGTTGATGATGACGATGGCACAAATTTTATCAACCGTAAAATTATTGAAAAAGCAGGTATCGCCGAATATATCCACACTTCATTGAATGGGAAAGAAGCCATTGACTACCTCTCCAAAGTAAGTAAGGAAGGTATATACCCTCAGCCAGATTTGATTTTATTGGACATCAACATGCCTGTAATGGATGGCTGGGAGTTCGTAGAAGTCTATGGGAATTTAAAAATTGGTCAGAAGGGTAAAATCATTATTGTGATGTTGACCACTTCATTAAACCCTGATGACAAAAAAAAGGCTGACCATTATAAGGAGATTTCTGACTTCGAATTCAAACCGCTAACACTAAAAAAACTGGAGGAAATCATTAAAAAACATTTTTAAAATTATTGCTCAAATTCCAGCTGAGCAATTGACACAAATCATATTCAAATAAAAATAATTAAGTACAAAAATTAAATTTCAAACTCATGAACGATAATATAAACAAATTAAGGGCTCTATTTTTTGACGAAGCAGATTCTCTTTTTGCAATTTTCGACAAAGAACTTTACTTTTTAGATGCCAATGAAGTATTTTTCAAAACACTGCATTTAAAAAAAGAAGATACAGCCAGAAAACACATTTCAGAAATTCCACTTTACAATCAAACAAATGGCCAGCACGACCGCTATGTTGAAGTCATAAATACAGGAGAAACACTGATTATAGACGACGTAAAAACACAACCAAGTTTGGGAAATCTTTATATGCGCATCAAGGCTTTCAGGCTTGACGGAGGATTAGGAACTATTGCTTCAAACATTACAGATTTAAAACAGGCCGCAGAGCATTTTGAAATACTGGCATATAAAACGGCGCATGATATGAGGGCACCATTAACCAATATTTTAGGTTTAATTGAAATTATTGAAGGGGAAATTACCAATACCATCGCCGTTAATGAATATTTAACCATGATGAAAAAACAAGTAGAAAAGCTATCTGCAAAAATAATCACACAAATTAACGAAACAAAAAAACAAAATACCTGACATCATATTTATTTAAACCCTTTCCTTAAATCGATGACTTGTGAATTGACTACAAACCTTTCTAATATACTACTATACAAAATTTTACAGTAAAACATTTTAAAAAAAGAGCAACTATTTTTAAATAAATCCAACACACATGAAGGCGATAAAAAAAAACCTAATGCTGATTGATGACGATCAGGACTATACTTTTATAGCCGCTAAAATCATTAACCAGACAAATGCTATCACTGTAAATAAAATTTTCAGTAATGGGTTAGATGCTTTAAATTTTTTGAAAGAAAATGCGTCAAAAACGGATACGCTTCCTGACATTATTCTCCTTGACCTCTCAATGCCAATGATGGATGGATGGCAATTTTTGGAAGAATTTATACATATTACGCCTCAAATTAAAAAAAAAATCACCATTTATGTTTGTTCCAATTCTATATCATGTAGTGACATTGACAAAGCGATGAAAATCAGTTCAGTTTCAGATTACATCATCAAACCTGTTACCAAAGAAAAACTCATTCCAATATTAAAAGAGGTTTAAATTCAACTATTGATTGCCTAAACTATTGACAAAATGTATGCTTTTACTAAAGTGAAGTCTACTCAAATGGTAAACAATTCAAATTCTATCCATTTATTAAATGAATACACAATATTTTTACAAAATAAGACAGCTTAATCACCATTATTTACGTTAAATTTAAGCCAATAGTGTAATTAAATATTTAGTTATACCTTCAACACAAACAAGCATAACATTTAGCCATGTCGCATACAGAAAGCACACCACACAGATCTGCTACAGGAAGTATCATTTTTTACAAACAACATCGGAACAAATTTTTATTTCATGCTACCAATACGATTCTTGAAATAAAGGTTCTAAATGATAAAATCTTCAAAATCAGGTACAGCCAGGACAGAGACTTTGAACCCGACTTTTCTTATGCAACCAACAATGCCCATACGGCAGCATTAGGGTTTCTTAATTTTGAAGAAAATGAAGAATTTTACATCATATACACCAATTTCATTCACTGCTTTATTAAAAAATCTGACGTAAAAATTAGTTTTTTCAATACCGAAAAGGAAATCATACTTGATGAAACAGATGGCTATTCTTTTGAAGAAAACAAAGAATTCGGCGGCTATAATGTGTACTGTGGAAAAAAAATACAGGAAGAAGAAGTTTTCTTTGGATTGGGAGATAAGCCTACAGAACTCAATTTAAAAGGCAGAAGATTTACCAATTGGTGTTCAGACATACCTGCTTTTCAAAAAGACCAGGACCCTCTATATAAATCTATTCCATTTTATTCAGGACTACATCATGGCATTGCTTACGGTATATTTTTCGACAATACCTTTAAAACTTATTTTGATTTTGGATTAAATGAATCCAGCACAACCTGCTTTTGGTCTGAAGGAGGAGAAATGAGTTATTATTTTATTTACGGTCCAGAATTAATAGAAGTCACAGCACAATATACACTACTCACCGGTGCTCCACAATTGCCACCACTTTGGTCATTGGGTTACCAACAATGTAAATGGAGCTATTTCCCAGACTCGAAAGTAGAGGAAATTGCCAATTCATTCAGATCACACCAAATCCCCTGCGATTCCATCAGTCTTGATATTGACTATATGGATAAATACAAATGTTTTACCTGGCATCCTGAATATTTTCCTAATCCAAAAGAACTCATTGACAGCCTCAAAAACAAAGGTTTCAAAACGGTAGTCATCATTGATCCTGGAATCAAAATAGAAAAAGGGTATGAAATTTATGATGAAGGAAAAGCCAGCGATTATTTTTGTAAAAGGGCCGATGGCCCACTTATGAAAGGAACCGTTTGGCCAGGATCCTGTAACTTCCCGGATTTTACAGATCCATCTGTGCGTGTGTGGTGGGGACATTTGTTCCGTGAATTTATTGAGCTGGGAATTGAAGGATTTTGGAATGACATGAATGAGCCTGCAGTTTTTGAAACAGGCACTTTCCCGCTGGACGTAAGACACATTTATGAAGGAATGCTTTGCAGTCATCGAAAAGCGCACAACGTTTATGGTATGTTGATGGCCAGAAGCACATTTGAAGGACTGAAAACACTTCGCCCGAATGAGCGAAAACTGGTAATTAGCCGAGCGGGATATAGTGGCACTCAACGATACGGTGCCGTATGGACAGGTGATAACATGTCAACTTGGGAACATCTTTGGATAGCCAACATTCAATGCCAGCGACTGGCTAGTTCTGGAATTTCATTTTGTGGTTCTGATGTAGGTGGTTTTATAGGGGAGCCGAATGGAGAATTGTTTGCAAGATGGATTCAAATGTCAATATTTCACCCATTTCTAAGAGCGCATGCCACCAGTGAATATGGAGACAAGGAACCGTGGGTTTATGGAGAAGCCTATATTAAAATCATTAAAAAAGCGATAGAATTAAGATATCAACTATTGCCTTACATCTACAGTGCTTTTTGGCAATATGTAAATCAAGGTTTACCGATACTCAGAACCTTGGTAATGCTCGATCAAAAAAATTATGAAACTTATTATAGAATTGAAGAATTTGCCATAGGCAATCACTTACTCACCTGTCCTATCCGAAACGAAGGAGCACTTGGTCGCCGCCTTTATTTACCACAGGGAGATTGGTATTATTACTACAATGACGTCCTTTACGAAGGAAGAAAAGAATATTGGATAGAAACCAACATTGAATGCAACCCACTATTTGTTAGGGCAGGTGCTGTCATTCCATTTTATCCTGTTCAACAACATGTTGGAGAAAAGGAAATCAACAGTATACAGTTGCATATTTATTACAACAAAAACGAACAGCCGATAAATAGCCTTCTATTTGAAGATGATTTTAAAAGTTACAATTATGAAAATGGCGTTTACTGTTTAAGAAATTTCACGACTCAGTTAGTCCAAAAAGAATATCAATTCAAACAGGAAATTTCAGGAACCTACCCTACCACCATTATTGAATTTGAGATTAAACTGCATGGATTCCCTAATGTGAAGAGCATAAAAACAAACGAGGTCACCACCAAATTTTCAAAAGAAACCAATACGTATACCTTCAATATGCCTTCCAATATTTCATCTTTTAAAATAGAACTGGCATAAAAAAACGCTACCCAATAGAAGTAGCGTTTTTCAATACTATATTAAAACTAAAATTTAGTTTCTATTCATTGCATTTAAATCTTCGAAAGCAATTTTCAAACGTGCTTTCAAGGTTTCCTCACCTTTACGTAACCAAACACGTGGGTCATAAAATTTCTTGTTTGGTTTATCGTCACCTTCAGGGTTACCGATTTGAGATTGTAAATACGCTTCATTTTTCACGTAGAAATCACGAATACCTTCCCAGAAAGCAAATTGCAAATCTGTATCAATATTCATTTTAACTGCACCATAAGAAAGCGCTTCTCTAATTTCTTCTCTTGAAGAACCTGATCCACCATGGAAAACAAAGTTTACAGGTTTATCACCTGTTTTGAATTCATTTTGAATATATTTTTGAGAATTATCTAAAATTTTAGGGCTCAATTTTACATTCCCTGGTTTGTAAACGCCATGAACGTTTCCAAAAGCAGCAGCAATTGTAAAATTAGGGCTAATGGAAGAAAGCTCTTTGTAAGCAAAAGCTACTTCTTCAGGTTGAGTATATAATTTTGAGCTGTCAACATCTGAATTATCAACGCCATCTTCTTCTCCACCTGTAACACCCAATTCAATTTCAAGTGTCATTCCCATTTTAGCCATACGAGCCAAATAAGTTTTACAGATTTCAATATTTTCAGAAATTGATTCTTCTGAAAGATCAATCATGTGTGAACTAAACAATGGTTTACCGTGGATAGCAAAGAATTTTTCGCCAGCATCCAACAAACCATCAATCCAAGGAAGTAATTTTTTAGCCGCATGGTCAGTGTGTAAAACCACCGCAACACCATACATTTCGGCTACATTATGAACATGTTGTGCACCAGAAACTGCACCAATAATCGCTGCTCTTTGACCTTCGTTTGACAATGTTTTACCAGCATAAAAGCTAGCACCACCATTAGAAAACTGAATAATTACAGGAGAATTAACTTCTTTAGCTGTTTCTAAAACTGCGTTGATACTGTTTGTACCAGTAGCGTTTACTGCAGGTAGTGCGAAAGAATTTTCTTTTGCATAATTAAACAATTCAGTAAGTTGTTGTCCAGTTACAACTCCAGGGGCAAATCTTGTCATTACTTTATCCATTTTATCAATTAATAAAATTCAGTTTGATGTTTCGTTTTAAGGAACAAAGGTAATTTTATTCTCCATGAAATAAAAGGAATTCTCGTCCAATTATTTTCTTTGCAAGGAATGAATGGTAAAGCGAAAAAGTTTATCAAAAAAAACCGCTTTAAATGAAATATAATTTTTGTAAACATTAAAATATACCTATTTTTAGTGAATTAATGGCATTCCTGGCTTGATGCTGGATTCACATACCTCCTATGAATTATATTGAGCTTAAAATAACATCCAATTCAGAAATCACAGACATGCTTATCGCTGAGATTGCGGAATTCAACTTTGACAATTTTGTATATACAGCAGATGGATTTGATGCTTATTGTGAAGAAGATGATTACAATGAAGAAGCTATAAATGAAATAGTAGCAAAATATAAACCTTTAGGAGATATATTTTACACTAAAAATATTTTAGAGAAAAAAAATTGGAATGAAGAATGGGAGAAAAGTTTTGAGCCTGTTATCATCGAAAACAAATGTATCGTCAGGGCTAGTTTTCACGCACCGAGCAACCTTCCCTATGAAATTATCATAGACCCTAAAATGTCTTTTGGAACAGGTCATCACGCCACAACAACCTTAATGTTGACCCATCAACTTGACATTGACCATAACCATAAATCTGTTTTAGACGTAGGTTGTGGAACTGCTGTTTTGGCCATTATGGCTCAAAAACTTGGGGCCAGCCATGTGGAAGGATTTGATATAGACGAATGGTCAGTTGAAAACTCGATTGAAAACACCCAAAACAATGGCTGTCAAGACATCGCTATCAGGCTTGGATCTATTGATAAACTTGAATTTAAAGCACCGTTTGACATCATCCTGGCCAATATCAACAGGAACATTCTAATCAAAGAAATCCCTTCTTATGTGAAGCATTTAAAAAAAGATGGCTACCTTTTGGTGAGTGGATTTTATGACCAGGACATTCCATCTATAGAAGAAATAAGTAAAAAAGCAGGTTTAACCACCACGTCTATTAAAACTAAAAATGATTGGACTTCAATTGTTTTCAAAAATTAAAAATTATGATGTTGATTAAAAGCTTCTCGATTAAATTTATTTTAATTCTTATACTTGCACTAATAGGATTTTCAGTTGCAAATGCTCAAAATTTGAAACTATCAGAAGATCCCAACCAATTTATTGTGGATGTAAATACCATGATGACCAACAGTAAAAACGCCAAAGCAATGAAAGCTGCAGCCGATTTACAGGCTGCATGGGGAAGCCTTAATGACAAGCATAAAAAACTAATTATTGGAACTTCAATTTTAATGATAAAAAAGAAATGTAAAACGAATACCCATTTCACACCTTATCTTTCAACTGTTGCCAATGCTGTTATCCGCAAAAGTATTCCAGCCTCAAAACTTGACACTTTACTTTTTGTGACCAACTATTTATTGGAAGATCCTAAACCAAAAAAGATTATCAGCTTTCTTGAAACCACAAAACTATTTATGGAAAGCGATTTATTGTATAAATCAAATTTCAATAAACTCAGGGTTGTCGGAGGTTCCTATTCATTTGGATTTGTAAAATCAGATGATGAGGGTGAAGAAGGTGAATTGATTCCTGAAATTCCGGTTGAAGAACCTGAAATTCCAGATGTTCCAATTCCAGACGTCCCTGTATCAGAAGATTCACTTCAGGTACAAGCGCCTGTAAAAGAAACGCCTCCGAAGCCAATTGCAAAAGATGATTTTTTCAGGGATTGGGATGCTCCTGCCGAAGAAGTAAACCAAGACTGGGGAATGCAACAAACGGACTCGAATGGAAATGTGCTTGAACAAACTTTTTTCCCTGAAGAGCAGCCTAAAATAACTGGAGCATACATTCGATTGGCTGGAGTTGACCTACAAATGGTTTCAAAATTCGACTCAACTGTTATCATGGGAACAAAGGGATCCATGATGTTTTCCAATAAACTGTTCGTTGGGGACGGGGGAAAATTTGACTGGTCTGTTGCTGAAATGCCTGAAACTTTTATTGAATTAAGCAAATATCATTTCCATGTCATCTCTGCTAAATTTAGTGCAGAAGATGTTAAAATGAATTCACCTAATTACGTTGAAAAGCCAATCAAAGGTGTTTTTGAATTCAAAAGCACCAAACATAAAAGAAAAAAAGACATAGAATACCCAAGATTTATGTCCTACAACAGTGATGTTGTCATCAAAAATATTGGTGAAAACATTAAATATAAAGGAGGATTTTCATTGAATGGCGATAAAGTATACAGTTCAAGTTTAGATGAAAACCCTGCCATTATTGAAGTGTATGAAGACAACAACCTCAAATTCAAATCTTCTGCAAAACTTTTTGTTCTTGGAGAAGCGTTAATTACGTCAGATTTAGTTTCCATTGCAATTTACCAAAAAGACGATTCTATTACACATCAAGGGGTTTCGTTCCATTATGATAAACCAACGCACATGTTGAAACTTATCAAGGATAAATATGGCTACAGACATACGCCATACATAGATTCTTACCACGGGTTGGAAATCACTTGTGATATGTTGAGTTGGAATTTGCAATCTAAAAAAATGGATTTTGACATGATTACTGCCAAAAATCAAAATCCAGCGATGTTTGAATCCGGTGAATTTTTCCAACATGATATTTTTGACAAACTCAAAGGTCTATATCCTTTCCACCCATTGATCATGGTAGTTGCTTATGCAAAAGAAAAAGATACCGACATTTTCAATGTTGATAATATGATAATGGATTATAAAGTTCAGGCAGGCGCAACTAAAGGTGCCATGAAAGAACTTGTTAAAAAAGGATTTATAGCATATAACAACAATAGTGGAGAAGTAAAAATAAAAGAAAAAGCCTGGCATTATTTCAATTCAAACAAAGGTAAAAAAGACTATGATGAAATTGAAGTAAAATCATTAAGTCCTTCAGGAACCAACGCTTCATTAGATTTAGACAATAATATATTGACAGTAAGAGGTGTTGATAAATTGTACCTCAGTAAACACCTGAATGTTTTTGTGCTTCCCAAAACAAGAGAAGTAAGTATTTTACAAAAAAGAGATATGGTTTTTACAGGTCAGGTATTTTCAGGTCACTTCTTATTTCAGGGGCGCGATTTCAGGTTCGATTATGATAGTTTTTTTGTTGAAATGCAAAATCTTGATTCGTTAAAATTATTGATTGACACCAAAGATTTAGATGAAAAAGGGAATACAAAGGTAGCCCAACTATCAAGTCAAATTGAATCTACTTCAGGAACATTATTCATTAACAAACAAAACAATAAATCAGGCAAAAAAGAAATGCCTGAATATCCGATGTTTAAATCAAACCAAGGATCATCTGTGTATTACAACTCACCCCAAACACTTGGAGGTGTATACGAAAAACGAATTTTCTTTGAAGTACCACCATTTATGGTAGATAGTTTAAACTCCAATGTCGCCAACGGTATTGCCTTCCACGGCACCATGCACTCTGATGGCATTTTTCCCGATTTCCCGGAAATACTAACCGTAATGCCTGATATGTCTCTTGGTTATGTTAGAAAAACACCCAAAGGAGGATTCCCACTTTACAAAGGTAAAGGAAAATATGTAGGTGAAATTACCCTAAACAATTCAGGACTCAGAGGTCATGGTACTATCAATTATTTGTCTACTACATTGAAATCAGAAGACTTTGTTTATTTCCCTGATTCAGTATACTCAGTTGGTACAAGCTGTGTCATCAAAGAAGGAAAACACAATGATATTTATTATCCAGATTTAGAAATAGACCAAAATGACATGAAATGGCATGTTTACAAAGACACCATGATTGTTGCTAACTTTAAAAATCAGTTTGATTTGTATGGAAAAACGGTTCAGTTAGATGGGCGAGTGATGATTTTATTAGATGGTTTATGGGGCGATGGAACGGTGAGTACAAGAGGCTCACATACGACTTCCCAGTTGGTGCGGTTTCAAGAACAGCAATACAATGCCTCTGAAGCATTTTTCACCGTTGAATCTAATGATCCAGCCAAACCAGCACTACGTTCTGCCAACGTTAAATTACACTTTGATTTCAAGGCCAAACACGCCTATTTCAGTCCTGAAATTGAAGGTTACCCTAGTAATGAGTTTCCTTTCTTAAAATACAAAACATCCATGAATGATGGAGATTGGGATTTAGACAAACAAATGATCACATTCAAAATGCCTGAAAATGGCAATTTAAAAAAATCATATTTCAGAAGTTATGCAACTGACCAGGACTCATTGTATTTCAACGCTAAAAATGCAGTCTATGACATTAAAGCACTTACATTATCTATCAATGGTGTTCCTGAAATCAGGGTAACTGACGCTAAAATATTTCCAGACAAAGAGACGGTAGCTATCAAAGCAAGTACAAAACTTCAGCCATTGGTAAACGCCAAAATTGCGATGGACACTACTACTTATTTTCATAAATTACATACAGGTAATATTCGTATTACCTCCAGAAGTGAGTTTTTAGGGGACGCCATATATGACTATGTAAATGCTGCAAACGATACCATGAAAATTAAAATGCAGCCATTTAAATTTGAAGAATTTGATGGCAAAAAAGACAAAGAAAAGCATACAACAACCCGTTCGATAATTCGTCCACAAGATACTTTCTTATTAGCACCAAGAATATTTTATAAAGGAGATATAAAACTTAAGGCAGATGAAAAACATTTAACCTTGGATGGTTTTGTTAAATTAAAGTTAAAAGGATTTAAAACATCTGAAGAATGGCTTAAATACGACTATTTTTTGAACAAAGACAGCATCGAAATAAAAATCGACAAATTGATGTTTGACGAACAAACACCACTTACTTCTGGTATTTGTATTACAGATGGTCATTATAAGCTCTACCCAACTTTCCTATCCAGAAAAAGACATTCAATTGACTTACAATTATTTGAAGCGACAGGAAGCAAACTGAGGATAAAAAACAATAATGAGTTTACCATTGGAACAGACGAAAAATTGGATGGAACATCATTAGAAGGAAATGTACTGACATACAATGATTCAATAAACACCTTAAATTACCAAGGTAAAATCAATATTTTTGATTACATGTATTATGGTACCGATTTTATAGTAAATGCTGCAACAACTGGTGCTGCCAATTTAGATAGCAATAAATTTATTTTTAATACAACGATGTCATTGACCTTAAATGCGCCTCCTAAAGCAATGGCCTTAATGGCAACACAACTTGCCGACCAAGCGTCTTTTAATCAGTCTAACACAGCTATAAGTGACACCAATCGATATTTCATATCTAACTTAGCAAATATCGTTGGAAACAAAGAAGCAGGTAAGTATGAAAAACAAATCAAAGTAGATTATAAGCCAATATATAAAGTTGCTAAATCAATTGCTGACAATTTTGTGATTACTGACGTGAAACTTATTTGGTCGAATGACTTACAGGCATGGCACAGTGAAGGCGATATAGGAATTGCGAACATTAACAAAAAGGATGTCAATTATAGAATTAAAGGCTATATAGAAATTAAAAAATTTGCCAAAGGCGACAAGTTTCATGTTTTCTTAGAGCCCGCCCCTGACCATTGGTATTATATGGTTTTTGAATTTAACCGACTATCTTTGTCTTCATCAGACCAAGAATTTCAAGACTTGGTTGCTGCCAAATCAAAAGGGAAAACTGACAATGGTAAATACTGTTTCGTAGTAGCTGATCCACAAGAGAAATTGATATTTATCAAAAACTTTACCAGACACTACATCCATAATGAGGTACAAGAAACACCTGGAAATGCACCTGCTCAAGACACTCCACAGGAATCAACGCCAACAACACCAAATAAAACAACTCCAGTAACGCCAGCGAAATAAAGTAGAATTACTATCTAATCTTAAATTAGTAAAAAAGTAGCAACAAAAATGATTATATATTTAACAATTGGATTTATTACCGCTTACCTATTAGGATCTATACCATCAGCAGTTTGGTATGGAAAAAGATTTCATGGTATTGATATTAGAACATACGGAAGCGGGAATGCTGGAGCAACAAACACATTTAGGGTACTTGGGAAAAAGGCAGGTTCAATCGTTATGGGAATAGATGCACTTAAAGGATGCATTTCTACTTGTATTCCTACTTTTTTAGTACATAACCAACTTCTTGAAACAGATTATATCAGTTCTTACCAGATAGCATTTGGTATCGCAGCTGTAATTGGTCACATATTACCGATTTTTGCAAATTTTAAAGGCGGAAAGGGTGTCGCAACCTTATTGGGTATGGCCATAGCTTTACACCCAATGGCAGCGCTCACTTGTGTATTAATTTTTACAGTAATTCTACTATCTACAAATTACGTTTCATTGGGATCAATAATTTCAGGATTAACCTTTCCTTTAGTATTATTTTTACCCATGTACCACAGCAATGATATGGTGTTGAAAGGATTTGGATTTGTTGTTTTTGTGATGCTCCTATTTACACACAAACAAAATATATTAAGGCTATTCAATGGAACTGAAAATAAAATATACCTGATTAAAAAATAATCATTTCAAAATTTCAATCGCACCAATATCAGGAGTGCTATCTCTTAAATGACCGCCATAATCTTCTACATCTGTTAATCCAGGTATAATTTCAGCACTGTCCTGGGCAGGAGAAAGTACAAGTGGAGTTGCACTTAATATATCAGGTGTAAAAATGTTTAAAGAGACATTTTTAAATTTAAATTTATTCATATCCGAAAGTAAGATATTGTCAGAATAACCCGCCAACTCACTTATTTTAAGAATATTTTTTTTGATAACCAAATCAACTAATTGACTTTTAGAAAATTTAACAAAAAACTCGTTAGGAACATTTCCCCAAACAATGTTATTGATAAAATTAAGCTTCAACGCTTTAAAATTATCATCAATTGAAACACTTGCCACATTTCCACCAAAACCTGAAGCTATATTGGTAAAAGTATTGTTATATGCATTTAATTCACCACCTGAAATATTTAGTAACCCAGACATAGATCTATAAAACACAGAATTAGAAAGCGTAACGACTGCATCATAAGAAGTGAAACAAGATTTACTTACATTAGATATAAAAGAATTATTGATTGAAATACTACCAGAAGCATTCTTGTTAACATAGACACCATATTCAGCATTAGATATGGTAACCCAAGAAAACTTATGAGATTTGTCTTTAGAGTCAACGATTATACCTTTCCATTGCCCTGGCAAAGTTTCATATTTTGAATCTTGCCGAAAAGCCTTAAAAACTACTTTTTCTGAATTAGTACCATTTATAATCAACTTTCCCTTCACATAAAAACCACAACCATTATAAAATAAAAGTGTAGTATTTTTAGTAATTGTCAATTCAGCGAGTGAATCCACCAAATAAGAACCGTAAAAAACATGAGGTTTATTATTGGGTAATGTAACATTATTCGCTAAAGTTTCATTCACATGAAAATAAGCATCCTGCCCCCAAGTATTTAATATAACCTTGGATGTGAAATTATTCACATTGAAATGCAATGAATCAGTAATTACAAATGGAGTATCTATATTGCTGGGTGACAAAGTAACATTAACTAAAATCAAGATACTATCATTCCCAAATAACTCGACGTCATGAAAACTAAAGCCTTTTTGTCCATTCACATACATACTAAAAGGTGATGCTGCTTTATTTCCAATTGAAATTTCATTGATACGGATAGCTTTAGAGGAAGTATTATAAACAATTAAACGTTTGGTAATACTCACATTACCTGTTGCTATCAAGGTATCAAACAATAATGTATCATCTGTAAAAGTTAAAGGAAAAGTTGTGATATTGGTATCAATAACTTCGTTACTGGGTTTACAACCATATAATACAAAGCAAAATAATATCGTATACAGCAGTTTTATCATAAAAAAATGGGTAGAAATAATCTACCCAATTTATTCTTTATTTTAATAACGAAATGAAATCGTCAAACAAATACCTCGAATCATGAGGACCAGGTGAAGATTCAGGATGATATTGAACTGAAAAAGCCTTTTTACCAATTACACGAATACCCTCAACAGTATCATCATTTAAATTAACATGTGTCGCTTTTACAGTAGCACTTACAGCTACATCTTCCATACGTACAGCAAATCCATGATTTTGAGAAGTAATTTCACCTTTACCAGTAAGCAAATTTAAAACTGGATGATTTAAACCACGATGACCGTGATGCATTTTATACGTAGAAATACCATTAGCCAAAGCAAGAACCTGATGTCCTAGACAAATACCAAACAATGGATGATCTTCATTCAAGATATGTTTAACGGTTTCAACAGCATAAGGTACAGCTTCAGGATCACCAGGGCCATTAGAAATAAAATAACCATTTGGATTCCAGGCTTTCATGTCTTCAAAAGAAGATTTAGCAGGAAAAACTTTTAGATAACAATCTCTATCAACCAAATTTGTAAGTATACTTTTCTTTACTCCCAAATCCAACACAGCTACTTTATAAGAAGACGATTCATTCCCTAAATAATAAGCAGCATCAGTTGTTACTTTAGAGGAAAGTTCAAGACCTTTCATAGAAGGCACTTCAGCAAGTTGAGATTTCAAAATAGTAATATCCATTTCAGATGATGAAATAATGGCATTCATTGCACCTTTACTTCTCAAATGTCTTACAAGTTTACGCGTATCAATCCCTTCAATTCCAACAATATTAAATTTTTCAAAATAGTTTTGTAAAGAATTATCGGCCAAATTTCTAGAATAAACCTTAGAAAAATCTTTACAAACTAAACCAGAAAATTTAGGATTTGAAGATTCCTGTTCCAAATCAGTAACCCCATAATTACCGATATGAGAATTCGTATTTACTATAATTTGTCCAAAATATGAAGGATCAGTATAAATTTCTTGATAACCGGTCATGCCTGTATTGAAACAAAGCTCACCTGTAGTGATACCAATGATACCAACAGAATAACCAGAAAAAACTTCACCATCTTCTAATAATAAGATTGCTTCTTTACGTGGAGTATATTTCATTAGTAAGTATAATTTTTAAATCTAGCAAAAATAAAAAAAGGATTTGATATTGACATCAAATCCTTTTCTTAAATATTCAAAATATAGAAATTAATTTTCTACTGTACCCTCAGCTTCAGGAGAAGCATCAGTTGAATCAACATCAGGAGTAACATCAGTTGCTTTTTCTGCAGCAGGTTTACGGCTACGTCTAGTTTTAACTTTAATACCTTTATCCGCTTTTTCAGCTAAAAGCAATTCATTAAAATCTACTAACTCAATGATACACATATCAGCATTATCACCTTGTCGGTAGCCAGTTTTAATAATTCTGGTATATCCACCTGGTCTGTTTGCTATTTTCTCAGATACTTCAGCAAATAAAACTTTTACAGTTTCTTTGTTTTGTAAGTAAGAAAAAACAACCCTTCTTGAATTTGTAGAATCAATTTTG
>CALPQG020000005.1 GCA_943325655.2 Bifidobacterium breve
ATACAAATTGTATCATACAATTTGTATGATACAATTTGTGTGATGAATAGGTATTGGCTAAATCTCGCTTAGGTTTTACACTTGATTGTTTTGCAATACATGTTGCAGGTGTTCAATTTCTTCATTCACATCCATCTCACTGAGGAGTTCTTCTAACTTTGAAATGGTGTCAACCACATGTTGTAAATAGCCATCTGATTCAGGAAAAAATGGTTTGTGTTGAATTGCTTTGTTTACTTTGTCCCACTTAAGGAGGAGTGTTTTTGTTTTGTCAGGGCAATAACTGTCAATGAATTTGTTCCAAATATAGGTTTCAGCGGTAGTATTTGGATGAATGAGGTCTTCTTTATAAAATCGGTAATCTCTCAAATCATCCATCATGATTTCATAAGAAGGGAAATAATGGACCTTATCAATTTTGCTTTCAAGTTCATGGCAAGCAATTCTTAAAATAGATTTACTGACCATATTCAAAGGTATCGTTTCTTTGATATGTCTAACGGGGCTAACGGTTAATATGATATTTAATTCAGGGTACTTGTCATAGATCAACGCAATTGTTTTGGCCAAATGTGTTGTGATGGTTTGGCTGGTTAATAATGATTTTTCAAAATTCACTGCAGGCATTTTATGGCAATTGGCAACAATCAAATTGAGTGATCTTTCTTCATACACCACTGCTGTTCCAAGGGTAATGATAAGTACTTTGGCTTTTTCTAATTGTTGGTGCGTGAGGTTAATCTGCCGGGTCAAATTGTCCAGAAGGATGTCTCTGTCAGGGTTTCCCAATTCGGTGTGACATTCGTATGCTTGCCAGATTCCATGGCTGTGAACCAGGTTGAACGAATCGTTTCGTCGGATTGATTTTTCCAATAGGTTAGAAATGGCAATCGGGTTAAAAATATTTCCGAATGGGTTGCTTAAGGTATGAAATTTATGGTCGGCTAAACGGGCGCCCATACAATCGGCAAAGCAGGATCCAATCGCTAGTATGGCATCTTTGTGGGTAATCGGAAAAGGTGCTAATGGAATATGAAGTTCTGTTCTTAGTTTCATGAGGCATAAGTTAAAAGTTGATAAAAATATTGTACTGTAAATATCTGAAAAATTTAATGGTACACAAAAAAAGCGTCCCGATATTCTCGAAACGCTTTTTTGTGATTTATATTAAAATACGTGCTTATTCAGCAATTACTTCAAATTTAATTTCATGAGATACTTCTTTGTGTAACAACAACACAGCAGTATAAGTACCTACAGTTTTTACTTCTTCTTCTTTGAAAGAAATTCTTTTTCTATCTACAGTGATACCTTTTGTTTCAAGGGCATCAGAGATTTGAAGAGAGGTAATTTTACCGAATATTTTACCATTGTCGCCAACTTTTTGTTTAACTTCAAGTGTAAGTACTCCGATTTTTTCAACCAATGCCAAAGCATCGTTTTTAACTTTTTCAGCTTTGTGGGCTGCTTGCTTAACGTTTTCTGCAATAACTTTTTTATTACTAGTAGTTGCTGTAAGGGCAAGTCCTTGAGGAATAAGGTAATTGCGTCCGAAACCTGGTTTTACACTTACGGTATCGTTTTTAAAACCTAAACCTTTAATATCTTCTTTTAAAATAACTTCCATTTTCTTAGTATATTATTATTTTAATGAATCAGTTACGTAAGGTAATAAAGAAAGGTGACGCGCTCTTTTCACAGCTTGAGCCACTTTTTTCTGGAACTTTTGAGAAGTACCTGTAATTCTTCTTGGAAGAATTTTACCTTGTTCATTTATGAATTTAAGCAAGAAGTTCGGGTCTTTGTAATCAATAAACCTGATACCGCTTCTTTTGAATCTGCAATATTTTTTTCTTGCTTCGTTTTTTTGTGCATTCACTGGTTCGTTAACCAATGTGCTCATGTTTCTTCCTGGTGATTTCATTATGCGACCTCCTTAACTTTGTTGTGGTGACCTAATTGACCTTTTCTTCTTTTTGTAGCGTAAGCTGCAGCAAATTTGTCTTGAACAGTAGTAAGGAATCTTATTACTTTTTCGTCACGACGAAATTCAGTTTCGATGATGTTTACAATGGTTGGTTCACCGATGTATTCAAGAAAGAAATAGAAACCTGTAGTTTTGTGATTGATCTCGTAAGCGAGCTTTTTCAATCCCCAGTTTTCTTCATTAATAATCTCAGCATTATTATTGGTTAATACTGCTTTAAATTTTTCGACTGTGTCCTTTACCTGAGCTTCAGATAAAACGGGAGTAATAATGAACACTGTCTCGTAGTTGTTTTTCAAACTCATTTTAAATTTAGTTTTTACATTAAATATATACGAATTATAAAAGTAATATTTTTTTTTGATAATGCAATCCTATCTACTCGAAGTATTAAAAAAAAGTTGGGCATAAAAAAAGTCTTCCCTTACTAGGGAAGACTTTTTCATAACACGAATGTTAAGTATTATTTGATTTTGATCTGATGACTTCCAATAATATGTCCTTCACAATAGATTTCAATCGTATGTGTTCCTGTGCTGTATGGAGTTCCTTTTGCGTACAAGAAGGTTACTTCAGGATTTTTACCGTCATAAAAAACAGGTTGTTTTTCGGTATAGTAGATGTCTTTTCCTTCAAATTTAAATGCTCCTCCACCAGTTGATTCGTTATAAATTGCAGCTCCATCAGGACCTAAAACCCTTAAAAGAACCTCTTTGATTTCTACTTTCGCTACCCTGTTTTCTGCCAAGTTGAAAGTGATTTTCAATTTGTCTATGGCTTTAGCTTTAAATTCTTCTATTTCTTTGTCGTTTTTCTTTTCTTTGTTTTTCTTGGAAATGGCAGATACGTGAATTTTTTCAACTTTTAGCACTTGAGCCAGTTGAACTTTTACGTCCAGTTCTTTTTTTACTTTTTCAAGTACAGTGTAAGAGGAATCTTTTTTAGTGATGGTAGTTTTTAATTCAACTGTTTCTCCAAAGAAGTGATCTCTTTCAGCTGTTAGCTTAACGATCTCCTCGTCTTTTTGACGTAACATTTCTTTGTAGCCTTCAATGTCACCCTTGATTTTATTGTACATTGCTTTGGCGCTTGAGGCACTGCGTAACAAGGTGATTTTATCTTTTTCTAGTTGTCTGATTTGTTGACCAAGTCTTGAAGTATCGCCTCCTAAGCTAGCGATTTCATCATACCTTAGTTTCATTTCTTTGCCTAAAGAATCTAATTCAGCAGCTAATACTTTGTTTTTACCTTCTGATTTCTCAATCAAAACAATCTTTTCTTTGATTTGAGTTTCCTTTTCAGCAGTTCTAAAATATTGAATAATGTTTATCGCTACTAATATGATAATGATACCAATGATAAGGCCTTTTTTACCACCCGATTTTTCTGGGGTTTCTGGTGTTATATTTTCTTTCTCACTCATAATTTTGTATGCTTAGTTACAATAAATTTACTGTTGTTGCAAAAATAGGATTTTTATGTGTAATTAAAACTAATATTGTAATTAAATGCTTATACTTTTGTAAAAAAATGATTTGATGCAAAAGTTATCGAAAGATTATTGGAACAATCGTTATGCAAATGATGACTTTCCTTGGGATGTTGGCTACGTAAGTAACCCTTTGAAGAGCTATTTTGACCAACTTACTGATAAGTCGGTTCGAATCCTTATTCCTGGCGCTGGAAGTGCCTATGAGGCAGAATACTTGTTTCATTTGGGCTTTAAAAATGTGTTTGTAATTGATTTTTCCGAAGCTGCAATTGAATTATTTAAAAAACGGATGCCTTCATTTCCTTCTTCGCAATTAATTTCAGATGATTTTTTTAAGCATAAAATTGTTTACGATTTAATTATTGAACAAACATTCTTTTGTGCCATCGATCCTGCTTTTCGTCAGAAATACGCTAATCAAATGGCTCATTTGTTAAATCCTGGTGGCAAATTGGCCGGGCTTTTATTTGATGCGCCATTAAATTCGGATAAACCTCCTTTTGGTGGAAATAAAGAAGAATATATTTCGTATTTTGCGGGTCTATTTGATTTTGTTCATTTTGAATTGTGTTACAATTCTATTGCACCAAGGGCTGGTAGAGAATTATTTATCGAATTAATTAAAAAATAATTATGCTTAATATACCTAATTTAAAACATCAGGATTCAGGTAATTTCTTCTTAATGGCTGGTCCATGCGCCATAGAAGGGAATGATATGGCACATGAAATCTGTGAGGTAATCCAAAAAATTACGGATGAATTGAAGATTCCATTTATATTCAAAGGGTCTTACCGTAAAGCGAACAGAACAAAATTAGACTCATTTACTGGAATTGGTGACGAAAAAGCACTTTTGGTACACCAATCTATCAGAGAAAAATATATGGTGCCTACAGTTACGGATATACATGAGTCTCATGAAGCAGCTTTTGCCGCGAAGTATGTGGATGTATTGCAGATTCCTGCTTTTTTATGCCGTCAAACAGATTTGATTGAAGCGGCTGCCAAAACCGGAAAGGCTGTGAATATCAAAAAGGGACAGTTTATGTCAGGTGAAGCAATGAAATTTGCGGTGGATAAAGTGAAATCTTGCGGGAATGAAAATGCGATTTTGACCGATAGGGGTAACTCTTTTGGATATGGGGATATGGTGGTTGATTTCAGGAATATTCCTGCTATGCGCGCACATAATGTGCCTGTAGTGATGGATATTACACATTCGCTGCAACAACCCAATCAAATTAGTGGCGTTACTGGTGGTCGACCGGCATTGATTGAAACCATTGCAAAAGCGGCGATTGCTACTGGAGCGGATGGGATTTTCATTGAAACACATCCAAATCCTTCTGTGGCCAAATCAGATGGAGCAAATATGCTTCCTTTAGATCAATTAAGAGGTTTGTTGGAGAAATTGGTGAGAATTAGGGAAGCGATAAAATAGTTTTGAGTGATTAGTGTTGAGTTTTTAGTATTTGTTTTTAATATTTAAGTTTTACTAAACATTCATAACTCAACACTCAAAACTTTAAAACAAAGTGTTGCTTCGCTTGGTTATTTCTAAAAAATATTAACCCCAAATCATATAAATCAATACTGATTTTGACTTCAGGCCTGGACGCTATTTCGTCCCAGGCTTTTTTCATTTCTGGAGACCAATAAATGTCATCAAAAACAAAGAGGGTTTGCTCATTTATTTTTTTTAGGCAAGCTTCAAAATATTGCATGGTAGGTTCATATTGATGATTCCCGTCAAAGAATACCAAATCGACGCTGTCTAATTTTTCAAGCAATGGTTTTAAAGTAGTGTTGAAATCTCCTAAAATTGGCGTGATGTTTTTTCGTAGTGATTGTTCAAACTGTTGTTTGGCAATTTTTAAAATTGCCTCTGAGCCTTCTAAGGTGTACACGTTTGTTTTTGAATTGGCTAATGATAAATAGAGCGTGCTGATACCTAGCGATGTACCAATTTCGATGACGTTTTTGGGTTGAAATTTATTGACCAATTTAAATAATAATTCACCTGTTTTTTGATTTGACAACGAACTGTAAGCGATGTCTTTTATTTTTCGGGTGGTTTTGAGTTGACCGTTTGTCCCTGCTCCAAGATCATGGATACTGATTTTATTTTCAGAAATTAACAAATTGGTTCTGAGTCGTTCAATGAATCCAAAAGCATAAAATATTTTATTTTTGGAAATTTCATTACAATACAAATCGAAAACAAAAGGTGAATGCAAGCCATGTGCATTTCCAGCTTTTAAAAGATAGTTGATATAGGTTTTAATCCTGAAAAGTATGTTCACTAATCTTTTTAATTTAATTTATAATCTGGAATCAACACAAAGTCAGGAATAACAACATTGAATTTGGAACCGTCAACGATTCTTTCCATCAAATAAGTACCTTTCATTTTGCCAATATTGGTTTTGAGGTTACTTCCTGAAACATAACGGTGCATTTGTCCTGGTTCAATGATAGGTTGTTCTCCAACAACTCCTTCTCCTTCAACTTGTCTGATATGGCCGTCACTATCATAAATAAACCAATGTCTTCGCAACAGTTGGATGCTGAAATCGCTGTTGTTTTCTATAGTAACTTCGTAAGTAAAGACATAATGAGATTGCGTAGGTCTGGAATAACCTGGTTGGAAGGTAGTTTTTACACTTACCTGAATGCCTTCTGTAGTTTGTGTTACCATCTATTTTTTTGTTAAAAGTATGGAACTACAATTTTATAAAAAAATTATTTGGCATTTATTGTTTAAGATGTTTTTTTTAGATTTTTTTTAGGGCATATTTAATTCTAAAATATTGATTTTTAGAACATGAGGGATTTATGAAAGTTCCCAGATAAATATGGGTATTCATTTTAATCAAGGTTCGATATTGATGCGTTTCATTCTAAATTGTTCCAATCAAATGAAGCTTCAAGTTGTTTGAAAACTTTTTTGAATTGTAAAGCCGATATTCCAAAGTAAGCACTATCGTTTAATTGAAGTCACATAATTGACTTTCAATCATTGAAAAATTTGACTCAAATATATTATTTATGGACGACCATATATAGGTTAATTTAATATTGCATATATTGACAAGGATAATGTTTTTATTCATTAAAAATATTTAAAATGGTAAGTTTTGATAAGTTCATAGCACTGGCAGACAATGATGATGAATTTTTGCTGCAACTTTTGAATCAGAGTTTGTCTGATTATGTAGCTTTAAATGACCAATATCATAAGTTAGTAAAATTGCGTGATACTGATAAGTTGAGCCGTATTATTCATAAAATTAAATCAACCATGATTTTGTTAGGTCTTATTGAATTGGAAGCTACCTTAAAATCTCATAGTGCAATGTTAGTCAATACTACTACAGATGAATCTATCGACGAAATCACGGTACAAATTTCGAAAAGTTTGAATCAGGTGATAGCAGAAATCCAATCTAAAATAGATGAAATAAGTACACTCCAAAAAATGATATGAATTTTGAACTGCCAATTTCCTGGAACAAACTTTTAGCTGAAGAATTTCAAAAACCTTATTTTATTGAATTGAATCAATTGATAAGTAATGCTTACGGCAATGCCATTATTTATCCTCCACATCACAGGTTGTTTAGTGCTTTTGAAAATTGTTCCTTTGAAAATACTGAAGTAGTTATCCTTGGTCAAGATCCATATCACGGCCCCAACCAGGCAAATGGTTTGAGTTTTTCGGTGAATGATGGTGTCCCAATTCCTCCTTCTCTGTTGAATATCTTTAAGGAGATTAAAAATGATTTAGGGAAACCAATTCCTATATCTGGAAATTTGGAGGGTTGGTCAAAGCAGGGGGTATTGTTATTAAATGCTACTTTATCGGTAAAAGCAAATACAGCCGGATCTCATCAAAACATAGGTTGGGAGCAATTTACTGATGCTGTAATTCAATTGATTTCTGAACGTAAACCTCATGTTGTATTTATGCTTTGGGGAAATTATGCGCAAAAAAAAGCGACCTTCATTGATGAAAATAAACACTTGATTTTAAAATCGGTACATCCTTCACCATTGTCTGCTTATCGTGGATTTTTGGGCTGTAAGCATTTTAGTCAATGCAACACTTTTCTTAAAACAAATGGTTTGAAGGAAATAGATTGGTAATTGAATTTACAAGGGTGGTTTGCTATGAATTTTCTACTACTTCCTCTAATTCTGGTTCGGGAATATTGGAGGCCAGAGGAACAATTTCATACGCATCAATTTTATTAAGTTCTATAACTATTTTACCATTAGCAACGGTGTCATAGTTGGTTTTAAAACGCCCGCCATAAACAATTTCATGGTGTTTGTAAGATGACCTGACATGTACATTTTGAGCAAAAGTATCGTCAAATGCCTTTATCAATACCATGAATTCAGCGTCAATCGTGGTTAAAGTTTGTGCATCTACACCCCAGATTGGACTGTCTTCATTGATAGGATGAACGAGTACCCAAGGGAGAGGGAAGAAATTGACTTTGTCTCTTTCGAGAGGTAAGGAAACATATTTTCGTAGTACTTTCCCATTGATATTTGTTAAGTAGGAATACGTTACCATTACTTCTATGTCTATCAATTGGTTATCCCTAAGGTTGCAAATTTTAAATTGCAATGAAGTAATGTCCTGGTATGGTGCGATGATAATGTTTTTACTAAACTGGATTTTTGCATTTGGTTTCGCAAATCTCCCATAACAAATACCTGTAGCAATGGCAAAGGCCAGTACACCAATCAGCGATTCAAGTGCTGCAATAATATTTGCAGGTAAACCTTCTGGACTAATTCGTCCATAACCTACCGTGGTCAATGTTTGTGCAGAGAAGAAGAAGGCTTCATAAAAACGTTCTGAAAAAGTATTGGCAACAACTCCTGAAAGGTGATGTACACCGGTAATGAGGTACATTGTTGTGAAAATAATATTCATGATTAAATAATAGACCAGGGCTATAAAACTAAATTTAAGCCATGACATGGTAATCAACTCATGGTAAATATTGAGTGTTTTTAAATTATTTAATCCTTTTCTGGTAATATTGAATGAGCCGTCTTTGTTGATAAACCTAGTCGGGCCTTCATTAGTAACCTTGTTTCCTAAACCAAGGTCATTTTCGGGTTGATGAACTTTGCTTGTAAAATTTTTCAAAACAAAAGAATTTATTGTATGAATTGAATTTTATAAAAAGATTGACTGGCTCTTTATTTTTAATTTAATTAGATCGCGTACCTTTTTACATCTTCCAAAGAGATTTCTTCCGCGCCCAAAATTATTAGCCTTTCTACCACATTTCTTAATTCTCTAATGTTTCCAGTCCAGCTTCTGTCTTCCAAAAAATTAATGGCTTGTTTGCTGATGGCCTTGGGTTTTGTGCCGTATTCTTTGGCAATATCCCCTAAGAATTTTTCTACCAAAACTTCAATGTCTTCTTTTCTTTCATCTAAAGAAGGTACTTTAATCAATATTACTCCAAGCCTATGGTATAAATCTTCCCTGAAATTCCCAGCTGCAATTTCTTTCTTAAGGTCCTTATTGGTAGCTGCAATGACACGTACATCCACGCTAAATTCTTTGTCTCCTCCAACCCGTGCAATTTTTTTCTCTTGTAAAGCCCTCAATACTTTAGCCTGAGCAGACAGACTCATGTCTCCAATTTCATCCAAAAAGAGCGTACCGCCATTGGCTTGTTCAAATTTACCAATTCTTTGTTTGATTGCGGAAGTAAAAGCACCTTTTTCGTGTCCAAACAATTCGCTTTCAATAAGTTCTGAAGGTATGGCAGCACAGTTTACTTCAACCATTGGTCCTTTGTTTCTGGCGCTTTTCTCGTGAATTGCTTTGGCAACAAGTTCTTTCCCTGATCCATTTGGACCTGTGATAAGCACCCTGGCTTCACTTGGGGCTACCTTTTCAATATCATCCAGTACATTGTGGATGGCAGCTGAAAAACCTACAATCTCTGATTTATGCGCTATTTTTTGTTTTAATACCTTGGTTTCTGTTACTAAAGAAGAGCGTTCAAGAGCATTTTTTAAAGTGATTAAAAGTCGGTTGAGGTCAATAGGTTTTTGAATAAAGTCAAAGGCACCTTTTTTCGTGGCTTCAACAGCTGTTTCTATGTTTCCATGGGCAGAAATCATGATGATTTGTACTTCCTTTTCAAGTAAAGCAATTTTATCAAGAAGTTCAATACCATCCATTTTAGGCATTTTGATGTCACACAAAACCACATCATAGTGGTTGTTGGTAATCATTTCTAATCCTTCTTCACCATCTTTGGCTTCTTCAATGGTGTATTTTTCATATTCAAGAATTTCACGAAGGGTATAACGTATACTTTTTTCGTCGTCTATAATCAGGATTTTTGACATTCTAGTGGTTGAATATTTTAAACTATTTTTTTTAAAAAAGTGCAAGCCTGTAAGCCGGGTTCTGTAACCCGCCGTGGCGGGACTCTTATCATTTATCTAGGCCAGCAGTCACCCGTTGGCTCCATCAATCTACCCATTCCGCATTAGTGCGAGCAGCACTATTTTTGATTGAACAAAAGGCGGAACCTATTTGATTTTTCATCCTGTAAGGTTTACCTTGCTCCCGTTGTCACCACCGAGACGGTGGGCTCTTACCCCACCTTTTCACCCTTTCCTTCCCGCCGAGGCGAGCTGGTGGTATCTTTTCTGTGGCACTTTCTGTGAAACAAATCTTGAAACTTGCCCCCCTTCCCGTTAGGAAGTACAGCGCTCTATGATGTCCGGACTTTCCTCTCTCTTACCATTACAGTAAAACAGCGATAAGACGGCTTGCACAGGGTAAAGGTGGCTAGAATTGTGGGTTTTTGCAAGTGCTTTTTTGTTTTGATTTATTTGTCTTTGAATAATCCCAAGAATATTGGGACTTTATGCTTTTTCAAATATCTAAAAAAGGATTTATAGGGAATTGTAGATATAATAAGCAAAATGGTTGTTTATTTGAGTCATTATTCATAATATCATCAATTAATTAACTAAACGATATTTAGGATGAATCAATTTGAAAAATTAACCAAGTTATTGGCCGAATCTGAAGCAGATTTTTTGAAATTTTATGAAAATGGAAACAGTGCAGCTGGAACTCGTGTTAGACAAAAAATGATGGAGTTTAAAAATCTTGCACAAGAAGTTAGACTTGGTGTTACAGAAAAAAAAGCGGCGAAATAATTCTGCTTTCACATACAATTAAAAATGCCTTTGGTATGAATCAAAGGCATTTTTGTTTTATATTGAAATACTGAGCTGAATATTATTCAATCATAAATGACCTGAGACTGATACTTGCATTTTCAAACCCTTCATAAACAAACTTAACTTTTTCATTGGTTTCTTTTAGTCCTATGGCATATAGCAACGGAATGTATTGTTGGCTTGACGGAACGGCATATTTAGCATCCGCACTTATTTTTCTGAAGCCTAATAAGTCATTGGTTTTATTTGTTGTAAGCGCTTCTTTTACAAAATTGTCGAAGTTTTTTGCCCAGTAAAAAGGTGCTGCTTCCCTGTCTTTGTGCATGAAACGAGGGTTATATACAATGTTTCCTGAACAAATAAATAAAACGCCTTTTTTTCTTAAGGGCTTTAATAATTTAGCAATTTCAAAGTGAAGTGAAGGAGGGATGTATTGATTTATACTGATTTGAATAATTGGGATATTTCCATTAGGAAATAATTGTTTTACAACCGTCCATGCGCCAGAATCAATTCCTCTATCAAGACTAGATAGAAAAGTTTGGTTGGTTATTAATCCTATAATTTCCTGAGACAATTCAACATTGCCAACTACAGGGTATTTGATGTTGTAATACGCTTCAGGCATTCCTACAAAATCATATATGATTTTTTCTGAATTGTTTGCTGTAATATAGCATCCATCGCTTGTCCAATGCGAGGATATAACCACAATTGCTGTTGGTATTGCTAATGAATCTCCAAGCGTATTGAGTGTTTTGGTATATTCATTGGCCTCCATAATATTGGAAATTGTTCCAGTACTAATAAATAAGACTGGCGTTTTGTTTGCGTTTGAAGTGGTTTGATTTGATTGGGCGTTAGCTAAACAAATGGTTGTAATTAGTGAAATTGCAACAAACAATGATTTAGATAAATCGTTACGATTCATACAATTAACGAAGTATTGTGTTGATGTGATTATGAAAATTAAAGGCAATTAAAATAAAAAAAACCGAGAAGAATTCTCGGTTTTTTTGAACAATAATTATCTATTAAATATTATCTATTATCTATTGGTACATAATTTCTTTCTGTTTCTCCAATGTAAATTTGACGAGGACGACCAATTGGTTCATTGTCATCTCTCATTTCTTTCCATTGTGCTATCCAACCTGGTAAACGACCCAATGCAAACATTACCGTAAAGTATTCTGTAGGAATACCAAGTGCTCTGTAAATTATGCCTGAATAGAAATCTACGTTTGGATATAATTTTCTGTCAACAAAATATTGATCGCTCAAAGCTACTTCTTCCAAACCTTTAGCGATTGTCAATACAGGGTCAGAAACGCCTAATTTTCCAAGAATTTGATCACAAGCAACTTTAATGATTTTCGCTCTTGGGTCAAAATTTTTGTATACCCTATGGCCAAATCCCATCAAACGGAAATTGTCATTTTTGTCTTTGGCTTTTAGGATAAATTTAGCGGTATCTCCACCGTCATTCTTGATTTCTTCAAGCATTTCTATTACTGCTTGGTTTGCACCTCCATGAAGTGGACCCCATAAAGCAGCCGTTCCAGCCGCCAACGATGCGTATAAACTCGCTTGAGATGAACCAACAATACGTACAGTTGAAGTTGAACAGTTTTGTTCGTGATCAGCATGTAGTATAAATAATTTATTTAAGGCATCAGCAATTACCTGGTCAGCTTTATACTCTTTGCCTGCTTCTGCAAACATCATGTAATAAAAATTTGAACAGTAATCAAGGTCTTTTCGAGGAGCCAAAACTGGCAATCCTTTCGACTTACGGTAAGTAGTCGCTACCAATGTTGGCAATTGACCTATAACCCTAACCATTAATTTATGTAAAGCTTCAGGAGATGGATTAGCCTCTATAGATTCTGGATAAAAAGCGGTTAAAGCGCTTAGTAAAGAACCTATTACACCCATAGGGTGTGCATCCGCTGGAAATCCATTGAGGATTGTTCCAATATTAGAAGGTATCTCTGATTGTTCAGCAATTTCTTTTTCGAATGCTGTTAATTGAGCTGAAGTAGGCAGTTTACCATATATTAATAAATATGCTACTTCAATAAAATTGGATTTTTCAGCAAGTTGATCAATAGGATAACCTCTATAACTTAAAATTCCTAATTCACCATCTAAGAAAGTGACACCACTGCGAGTAGAACCTGTGTTTTTGAACCCTGGATCATAGGTGATATAACCTGTTTCACTTCTGAGTTTAGCAATATCAATTGCTTTTTCTTTTTCGGTACCCTCAATTACAGGAAGTTTGATTGACTTGCCTTCAACTATTAATTCTACTTGCTCAGACATTGATATAAGAAGTTGAATGATTTAAACTGTCTTTTAGAAACCGAAATTTATGAAAATAATATTAATTTATGCGCTTATTTACATTTAATTTGTTCACAAATTAGTTTAATGACTCGAATAATGGTAAGCTTCCCCCAGATGATTTTGTGTGTTCTTTGGTTATCAGATTGTTGTAGTTTTTGGCCCATTTGTCATAGTGGGCTCTGTCAAGCATCAAATTAGTATTGTCGGCTTTAAATATTTCTTGTTGCAATGTAGAAACGTTAGCATATTTTTCAATTCCTTTTGTTTTTTCAGCCAGAGTGAAAATTTTGCCAATTAATTCAGACGTTTTTTCATCAAATCCATCAACAATTGCTGCAGTCATTTGGGTAGAATCATACCTTGTTTTCCATGTCTTTTCTACAAGTAATTTAAGTTCTTTAACTTCTTTTTCATTTGAACCGGGGATATAAGAAATGTTATCCAAAAGAGAAATCATGTTGTTGAATTTTTGGTCATCGTTTAGCATCATTCTTTTCCAAGCGAAAGCTGCGCTGTCTTTGTGCATTTTGATGGCATTGAGATTAGAAGTGTTCTCTGTTTTTAATGCTTGCTTTTTCTTTGCCTGCTCACATGACTGTAAGATGAATATTCCAAGTACAATAAGTAAGATGTATTTTTTCATAAGGAGGATAAATGATAAATCAGTTTATAAATACCGTAGGTCAATTATAAACCTAATTGTTGTTTAAATCAAATTTTATATCACCAAAAAGATCCTTTAAAGGACCTTTTTGGTGATATCATTTTAGTGTTATTTTGTGATGAGTAATTTCTTGAATTCACATTTGCTATTATTACTCCACTTGACAAGATACAAGCCCGAAGTTAAGTCTGAACAATTTAAGGATTTAGTATATAAACCTTTATCGTAAAATTCATTGTTAACCAAAGTTTGCATTTGATTACCAAAAGTATCAAATAATTCAATATTAACTAAGGATTCCTGTTCCAAACCAAATTTAATTTCACAAATAGCATTTGCCGGATTTGGATATACTTCGATTGCCTGAAAATTTGATGTTTCAGTTGGAGTGATGTTTTCGGAAGATATCCTCACCATTGGCGATAATACTGATTGACCAAAACTAATTTGATCTACGTATACAGTGGCATTGGTTGGATTTATTGCTTCAATTGAAATGGCATTCACTGAATTTCCTGTACTATTAAACACTGACCATGGCAACCAGAAATTTTGGTAGGAGGTAGTTAGGTTGATGGTTGTTGTATTGTATTGCCCAATTCGAACAAGAATACTTGTGTTTATAGACGCTTTGGCTTTGATTTCAACACCACCTGTAACACTAAAATTCCCGCCACCGCAATTGGTAGTCCAGCTACCACTGGTACTTCCTATTTCATTTTTTACACCTAGTATACCATTGCTTACAGTTAACTCCGCTTTCCATTTTTCAATATAGTAACCTAAATCGTTATACGTTCCTGCCAAACCATCACCTCCCTCAAAATCATCGACCAATTTGTAATTGTCAGGTGAAGTTACGGTCATCATGATTTCATTGGAACCAACTTCTTTGGGTTCAGCATTCGGAAGGCTTGATGTGATGACCACAACAAGCCTGTCTTTATTGGCAATGGAAGTACTTGTATAGGTTGCAGCATTGGTGCCAACAGGATTGTTGTTTAAGTACCATTGATAAGTTGGTGTTCCTGCATTGATGGTGTTGGCAGTTAAAGTTACAGGAGTCCCTTTTGTGATGGTGGTGCCTGGGCTAACACTTATACTCACAATAGGGGTAACGGTACCTACTGGTCTTGTGGTAATCCATAACCATTTCGGGTCGGAGCAGTTTCCTTTAACATCACATGCAAAGATACCAATCGTATATGCCGTTCCAGGTTGTAAGTCTGTGTCTGTATATGTAAATGTATTTGCAGGCATATTGTGTGTATGATCGAAACCTACACCATCTTTGAATATATTGATGACATATTTTTCGATACCATCATCATCAATAGATTCTTCCCACAGTAACCTGACATTGGTTTGAGTGACATCAAAATAGGTGGCTTCCGGTGTGCTTGGTATATCATTTACAAGGAGTCCTCTTTTTCCTATACTAATATAATCAAGAGTAATTTGTTCTAAGGGAGAACTTACTTCGCCAATCATCACATAATCTACTTTTGAACCATCGGTTCCAAAATTTGCCCAAGGTATCCAAATGGTTTGGTAAGCAGTAGTTATATTAATTGTTGATTGATAAAATTTTCCAATCCTAACTACCATTTTTGTATTGGCCGATGCTTTGGCTTTAATTTCGATTCCACCAAAAGTGCTGTAATTGAGACCTCCACAATTGCTCGTCCAGCTGCCGTCGGTGCGTCCATAATCCATTTGAAAATGCAGTTGACCATAGTAGGCACTGGCACTTGCTTTATAACTTGATACATCAAGACCCAGGTCATTCAAACCTCCAGGATTTCCATCACCATTATCGAAATCATCTACTATTTTATAGGAAAGGACTTCTGTATTTGTAGTGATTTCAGCACTCCAGGCTGCTTCAGATTCATTTAAACTTGGGTCATAAGCAGCAATTGCAAAAAAATATTTTGTTCCTGGAGTTAGTCCATTAAATTGTATTGAGGTTGCAGAACCGCTAGCATCCATTGACGTTTCATAGATTCCATTTTTATAGGCATTTATTCTATAATGATCTATGCCTACATTGTCTGTGGATGCTGTCCAGCTTAAATCTACTCTGGTCGTTGCGATATTGGTGATGGTGAAGTTTTCTGGTTTGGTTGGTTTTTGTGTATCCACTAATGATTCTACAGTAAAAGAGAAGGTAGCTTCTGTATTGAAAGCATCGAAACCGAGATCGTTGGAAGTGTATATTCGCATGGTTCCAACTGTGCCAATAGGGGTTGTAGGACTTACAGAAAATAGGAAATATTGTCCTGAGGAATCTCCTGGAGCGATATAATTTAATCCAACGGTACTTGTGTTTGCAATGATTGATTCATGAGAGGATGAAGAATGCCCCCATAAATAAAATGAATTTTTTGCATGTCCTATATTTTTAAATTCAGCCAAAACCTGAGCCGATTCTCCTGGTTCAATTTTGCCATTATTATTGGTAGAATTTAAATCTTTAAAATCTTTTATAGTAATGACAAATTTGGGGGAATTACAAAGTAAAGAAATGGTATCGAAAGAAGAATTGTTATTGAAATCACGCATTTTTAATAGCAATTTAACAATATGTTGGTCCGGAACATTTTTACCTATTGTAACTGAAAAAGCATTTAACTTTGTTTTAGATGTCTCGGTAAGAATAATGTCATAATTTTCGGTACTGTCTGTAATTTTAACATTTGGATCTAGTGTAGTAAGTTTTGCAATTACCCCATTGGCATTATTGGCACTTATATTACTAATAGTCACATCCAATTTAATCACTTCATTGTATTCTACCAAGCCGTTGTTAGAGGCATCCTTAATGACATGAGATGAAATTAATTGAGGCGTGGCTTTGGTAGTGATTTCTGTCCATGCAGGGTCTGAATTATTTCCTTTTACATCGTAAGCAACAACAGCAATCGTATATGTATTGTTTGGTAAAAGATCCGTATCGGTAAAGCTTGTAATGCCAAAAACTTCATGACTATGGTCAAATCCATATCCAACCCTGTAAAAATTGATTTTGTATTTTTGAATTCCATCATTATCGTTTGAGGCAGTCCATTGGAGTGAAACACCATTGCTTGTAACATTTGATGAAACGAGGTTTGTTGGTGGAGTTGGAATATCATTTAATTCAATTCCCTTTTTTCCAAAGCTGATATAGTCAATGGTAACATAGGGTGAGGATAAATTAAATTCTCCAACTACAATGGCGTTTATAGTAGATCCATCAATTCCAAATGTTGACCATGGCAACCAAAAAGTTTGATATTCTGAAGTGAGTGCAATTGTTGTAGTAGTATAATGTCCTAAGCGAACAACCATATTGGTATTGATGTTTGACTTGGCCTTTAATTCTATGCCTTCATATTTACTATAATTTTTCCCACCACAATTGGTCGTCCAGCTACCTTCTGTGTCTACTTGGTTTTGAAGTGTTAGTGTGCCATTTACCACTTGAACATTCATCTTCCATTTTTCAATAGGGAAACCTAAATCATTGAAGCTGCCAGGTAAGCCATCTCCATTTTCAAAATCATCTACCATAATCGAATTGGTAGGAATGTTTTTAGTGGTAACATCAATCCAGGCTGCATCAGAATAGTTTCCTTTGGTATCATAAGCGACTACAGCAATGGTATAATTGTTACTTGGAATTAAGTCGGTATCTGTAAAGCTTGTTAAAGGAGAAATTACAACATGCGAGTGGTCAAATCCGAAGCCATTACGATAAATATTGACCAGGTATTTTTGAATGCCGTCATTATCAGTAGGCGCTGTCCAGTTTAAGGTAACAGTATTGGTAGTGATGTTGGAAGACGTTAAATTTGTTGGTGTTGTAGGTTTGTCATTGATGTCAGCTCCTTTTTTACCAAAACTAATATAGTCTATTGTTACAGCCGATGAAGCATTGCTAAGTTCACCTATAGATAGAAACGCTATATTGGTCCCGTTCATATCAAAGTTTGTCCAGGGTAACCAAAAGGTCTGGTAGGTATTGCTGAGGTTGATGGTTGTTTTATTGTACTTTCCCATTCGTATTACCATGGTGGTATTTGTTGCCGCCCTGGCTTTGATTTCCACACCACCATAAATACTGTAATCCTTGGCGCCACAATTACTTGTCCAGCTTCCGTCAGTACGGCCATTTTCTATTTCAAAAATCATTTCACTATTAAGTACGGCAATGAAAGATTTGTAATTTGAAATTGGATAACCCAAGTCATTTAAACTGCCTGGTAATCCATCACCATCTTCAAAATTATCGATAATTTTGAAAGATGAATTTTGTTGGGCCATCAGTTGGAATGACCATACAAATAGCAGGAGTAAAAAGAAAATATTTTTCATGTTTTAGAAGTTTAAAATGTTGAAAGTTTTTTAAGAATGACAATGATGATTTTAAAATATATTTGGTAATGAAAAAATAATCAAATCTTAAGTGGGCAAACCTTGACAGCTACCACAATTAGGGTACGGGATGTCTGAATCTCCAAAGTTAGTGATGAACCGTTCATATTTTAACATCGATTTTTCTGACAATTCCAAGCTTCTAAGTAAGTCCAGCACTTCTTTTTTTTCAAAATTCTTTTTAGTGTTTTTTTCCATGTATTCTTTTGTAACTATTTTGTTTTCAAATAATTTTTCATAATACAATTGCTTTTCATTATATCCAGCTAATTGGTTATAAAAGTAGTGTCTAATTGCATACATATTGCAGTCGGATCTCCAATAGGAATTATTGGTTGTAGAAACTGGTTTCTGCCAGTTTAATGATTTTAACGTATTGGTTATTTTGGTTTCATCATATTTTATGTGGTCATAAAAAGGACTTAGCAAGGTCAACCCGTTTTTTTGATAAATGTTTTTTTTGTTGATTTGGTAATAGTATTCTTCCATTTGATTTTTAATCGCCTTAGTGCTTTTTAATAAACTTGGATTTTTTAACAATAGATTTAAATAGCCAATAAAAAAGAACACCTTTCCTTTAATCCCTTTATAATTTACGAGATTCATTTTAGTGTTTGATTCCTCGAATGGTGTTACACCAGAAATGACTACATTTAAATTTTCTAATTTTGCATGTTCAACGATAGGTTTTATTAGTCCGAGGCGACATCCTGTGCACAATGTAATTAAACTTCCTGCTTCTGGTTTGTTGATCCATGTTTCAAGAAAATGTTTTCCTGAATGATTTAATGGATTGTTTTCTACATTAATATGTTTTTTAGAAAACCTTTTTGCAAATGAATCAATATTTTGACGGGTTTCTTGTGGTAAAAAGTCATGTGACAAGGTGATTGTTACTATCCTTAAATTTAGTTCATGAGCCAGGTAATACAAAAGATATGAACTGTCTTTTCCACCACTAAACATCAATAAACAATCGTAATCATTGTTTTTATTTAAAGCTTGTATTTTGTCTGATAAGTTATTTTTCATAGAATTTTAAAAAAAATGGTAATCAATTAGGAATTAAAGCTCCCAAATTGTTGGGGAGCATATTTAACATTCATTAGACAATGTCGTTCAGTTAAGAAAAAATTACTGGATAGGGTTTATTTCCTTTGATTCGCATTTTAACCCTATAGAAACTTGATTATTCTTTGACAAAGTACCCGTTATTCAAAGGAGCCAAATTGCAGACAGATTTGTCAGGTAATCACAGATTGTAGTGTAACAAGTTTCGTTAACTAAACGACATTGATTGGTGTTTGAAAATAAAGTTGTTAGGTCATTTTTTTTCTTGAAGACAAATGTTGTATGACGTGGATCTATACCATCCTACATTTTGGCTGTCATATATCGTTTTGTCTATGGCCCATAATGAAATACTGCCACAAGGGTAGGCATTTTCAATGGTTGCAATACTAAATGGCGTTCCCGGAGACGCTAGCGTATTGGTTGTTCCATTTATATTTCCACCCCAAGTACTTCCAAATCCCCAGGAAGAAATGTGCAGGTCATCTACGAAATAATGTCCAGTAATGGTATCTCCTTTAGTATAGTGAGTACATTCTCCACCATCATCAACATGTAATTTGATATCAGGATAAGTGTTGTCCATTTGAATTATTTTTGAAAATACACCAAAAATGGTGTCGACTTCTATTTCAAATTGATATTTGTCTTCAGTTCCTGGATTTATCCTGGCCAATACATTTAACGTGTTTTTTTCTGCGTTGAGGAATGGGTAATAACCATCTGGGTCAACTTCCTGCGTGGTATATTGAACCCATGGTGCAAATGGTAAATACCCTACTACTGTAAATGAATTGTCAGCATACGTAAAGGTCCCTTTTGATAGGTTTGAAACTTTTATCCTGTACCTGTAACCTGGAAATGATGGGCCATTGAGAATAATCAAACCTCCGAATGGCGCATACGTGGGTACAGTCAAACCATTGAATGCAAAAAATGCATCTGGTGTAGTTAGGCCGGTAATGTCATTTACATGTGCCACATCCACACCTCCTATGATATTAAACAAAGGAATTACTTCACCTGGGAAAATTGAAATACCAGGTTTTAGTTGAATATGCGTGTCTTTCCGGTTGCCATAAAATTCAAGTTTGTCAGGGTTTGTTAATGAAGGAGGAATATTCCATGACAATACTGCTCTGGCACGAATTATATTTGGAATTGAACAAGCTTTTTTATGGTAAGTGGTATCAAGCGGAAGGGAAACACTATAAAAAATGTCATCCCCAAGCATATCGATATCATGTACATTTAATGCCACAGTATTTAAGTATTGCCAGGAACAATTGTCATCCCAGTCTATCCAAAAAGAAATATATTCTTTACTTCCTGCATGACATAAGTCCCCGCTATACCCATTTTCTTTTTTTATTTTAATGGTGGCTACTAAATTTTCAGTGTTATAATCGAATCCAAGACATTCCAGTTCTTCATAGTCAACATTTGCTTCGGTTTGTTCTTTAGGGAAAATGACTCCTATCTGATCCAGCACTGCATTTACATTGATTTCTAAATCAGCCAGTAGGGCCTTATCCATCATGGTGATTTCTGATGAAGGATATTTGGCCATGTGGTATATTTCTTTAAATGCAAACCTGGAAGCTGGTATTTTTGAATGCTCATATTTTTTTGCCAGTAATGACGGTGATAAATATATTGGTGGTTCGATGAGCTGATTGATATCAATTTGTGTGATTTCTGCTATTTGTTGTGTTGACAAATGAGGTGATGTAGTTGCCAATGTAAAATAAGCTGATAGGTCAATTGCTTTAGGAAATGGAAATTTCCAAAATGGCTTTAATTGTACATCTCCATCCAAAACATTTCCCCAAACAGGTTTACAATTTGGCGTATCGGCAGGAGGTGTTACGCTCCATGATAAAATAGCCCTTAAGGTTGGTAAAATAGGGGTTTCGCAAGATGAAACTTTGGCCGTTTTTTTCTTGAGTGTAGCCACATATTTGATAGGGAAAATCGGTTCACCCTTACAGTCTGTTTCGGCTGGGATATCATGGACATTAATGGCTATACTTCCCTGATCAATAAATCCAAGACCATCATGAAAATCTAAGTAAAACCGAATATGTTCAAATGATCCTGAAGTGCACAAATCTCCAGCATAACCAGCGGGTTTTTTTATGGAAAATGTAGCTTCCATATTTGTAGTGTCTGGATTGTAGCCCACACAAGTCAATTGTTCATAAACAATATCAGTGATGAGCTTGATGTTTTCTTTGTATTTACTGTTAGGGATATTGCCAAAATAATTGGGGTTTTTAGCAATCATGTATTGAAAATGAGTTCTCTCATGAGGTAAAACATTCGCTGTTTTTTTTAAACTATCCTCTTTCATAATGGTTTTGTTTTTTGCCTACTCTTTAATCTTGGATTTTGGGCGTACTCCAATTGCTACTAAAATGTAGCTTAAAACAAGGTTGAATAATCTTTATAGCAACTAGCGGTGAATCGTTTTTACTATAAAAATGAATTGTTAAAATAACTGATAAATAGAAAACTAATCTAACTAAAAACCATTTGCTGTTTTGATTTACCTGTTATGTTTAAAAATATGTTTGAATTAGAAAATGAAGCTATTTTTATTAGCATTTCTTTCAATATTTAAAATAATATTTAATGTGCCTTATTCAATTTCAACGTAAAATTTCAACGTAAATTTTTAACGTGAATTTTTAACGTAATTTTTATCCATCAAAGTTTTCTTTCAAAGTTTGTAAATCAAAAATAATTGAAAAGTTATCTATTAAAAATGATTTAAATAAGCATGGAAAATGATTTTAGTTCTACTTTGACAAATTAGGTAAATCTTGAAATTGTGCATTTTTCTGCTAACATATAATACGACTACATTTATTTTATTTGTCTTATACTTTGTTTTTGGAATTGGTTGAATTAGTATAAAATTTAGAATAG
>CALPQG020000006.1 GCA_943325655.2 Bifidobacterium breve
TCAGTTAGAAAACTTAGAAGACATTGTGAATCCCTTCGTATCCAAGAAAAAAATTACCCAAAACATTTATTTGCTCAATAACCCCAACTATACCTTATGGATGCCAAGAGTTGACCGCCGTTGGGGAGGTTCAATACCTGCAACCTTGGTTATCAATGGACGAAATAACAAACGTGGTTTTATTGAAGGTGAAATAGCGTACAAAGAATTATCAAGCCTTGTCAATTCAACCAAATAAGTCACATGCTCAAAGTATTGTTCACCTTACAATTTAATTTTAACACCCGCTAACATTAAGCAATTATGAAAAATCTAGCCTTATTTACTTTAGTTACTTTGATCACTATTTTCAATGTAAATGCACAACAATTGTATACCACGAACACTGGAGTAGTTTCATTCTTTTCCAGTACACCAATGGAAGATATAAACGCAGTAAATAAAAAAGTGACGTCTATTTTAAATTCCACTACCAATGACATCGCATTTCAAATGCAAATCATTCAATTTAAATTTCCAAATTCATTAATGGAAGAGCACTTCAATGAAAACTATTTGGAAACCACAAAATTTCCTAAAGCCAGCTTTCAAGGTAAAATCAATGAAGTGCTAGATTATTCTAAAGATGGTGTATATAAAGTTACTGCAACTGGAAAATTCACTATTCATGGAGTTACCCAGCTTAAAAACGTTCAAGGTACATTAACAATTGCCAAAGGAAACCTTAAAATCGATTGCGTTTTTGATGTTGCATTGGCTGATTATAAAATTGAAGTACCTACCATTGTCTTTAATAAAATTGCAGAAAACATTAAAGTAACAGTAGCCACAAATTATGAATTGAAAAAATAATGCTGAAAATTGAATTTCATTTTAAGAAAATTCTTAAGTAAATTATAAAACATTTTCAAAGAAGTACTTTTTGAAAATGAAATTTTATAACTTTACAAACTATAAAATAAATTGATAATAAAGTAGAGTTATCACATCTAAACACACTATAAATTAAATTAATATGGCGCTGGAAATTACAGGAAAAGTATTCAAAGTATTGGCAGAACAATCAGGTACAAGTGCAGGTGGAAAAGCTTGGACAAAACAAGAGTTTGTTGTTGAAACAGAAGAACAATATCCAAGAAAAATTTGTGTTACAGCAATGAATGAAAAAGTTGTCCCAATTGTAAAAACACTTGCACCTGGACAACAAGTAACTGTTCACATCAATCTTGAATCTAGGGAATACCAAGACAGGTGGTTTACCAATGTGAATGTTTGGAGAATTGATAAAGTAGCCGCTAGTGCTGGAGATGCTCCTGCTACCGGAGAACCATTCTCACCTGCTTCAATTACAACAGAAGAACCTGGAGATGATTTACCATTCTAAAATATAACACACAACTTTACAAAATCTGGCACGGTACTTGCTAAAATTTTACCATTATCTTACTAACATGAATTTCAAGAAATCACTTTTATTGGCTTTCCTTGTTTTCCTATTTGTTGGTAAGGCAGATGCTCAAGATGAGCTGTTAACTAAAACAAAAACAGCCTTTAAAACATCAAATGCAAAGCTTCTAGTTGAAAATTTCAACAATGTTGTGGAGATTAGTTTTGATGGAGAGCGTTCTCAGTATAATAAAACACAGTCTGAAATTGTAATGAATGATTTTTTTAAAAAACATACTTACAAAGACTTTGTGATCAAACACCAAGGCGCTTCAAAAGATGAAGGCATTAAATACGCGATTGGAAGTTATACATATAATGGCGGTGAATATAGAGTATATATCCTCATCAAACCATTCAAAGGATTTTATTTGATTGACACATTAGATTTTAGTAAAGAGTGATTTAGATTTGATTTAGTAGTAAAAAATAAAGAAAGGTGCTGATTATTCGGCACCTTTCTTTATTTTTACCCCATTATGAATAATCTAGTATACCTTTCTGAAATTGCCATAAACAGTTTTATCAGCTTAGCTTTGATGGAAGATGTTGGCGATGGCGACCATTCTTCCCTAGCCTCTATTCCGGCTGACGCTCAAAACAAAGCAAAATTATTGGTCAAAGACAATGGAATCATCGCAGGTGTAAATCTTGCTGAAAAAATATTTTTTAAAGTAGACCCTTTGATCCAATTTCACCTTTCGATGAAAGATGGATCTCAGGTCAAATACGGTGACATTGCTTTTAACGTTGAAGGAAATGCCAGAGCGATTTTAAAGGCCGAAAGACTGGTATTGAACTGTATGCAACGCATGTCTGCCATTGCCACAAAAACAAACCAGATGGCAAAAATGATTGGTCATACCAAAGCCAAATTACTAGATACCCGCAAAACTACGCCCAACTTCAGAATGATGGAAAAATGGGCTGTTGTCATTGGAGGAGGCTATAACCATCGTTATGGTTTGTATGATATGATTATTTTAAAAGACAACCATGTTGACTATGCTGGCGGCATAAAACAAGCGTTAGAAAACACTTTTGCATACCTTCAAAAAACGGGTAAAGATATTCCTGTGGAAATTGAAACCAGAAATTTAGAAGAAGTTAAGCAAGCTTTGGCTGTTGGCGGCATGCAACGCATCATGCTGGACAACATGAACAATGAAATGTTGCGTGAAGCAGTGAAACTTATTAATGGCCAGTTTGAAACTGAAGCATCAGGTGGTGTAAATGAAAGTACAATAGTTGGTATTGCGGAAACAGGTGTAGATTTTATTTCAGTGGGTGCACTAACTCATGCTGTAAAAAGCCTGGATTTAAGTTTAAAGGCTTTTTAGAGAATTTTAAAATATGAAAATCATAGAAGTAAATAATAAAAGCACCGAAAAAGAATTTCTAAGTCTTCCTATTGGTCTTTATCAAAATGACAAAAATTGGATCAGACCTCTAAATTCAGACATAGAGGATGTGTTTGACCCAAAAGTGAATAAATTTTTTAGACATGGCATTTGTATTCGTTGGATTTTAATTGATTCAAAAAATAAAACGATCGGAAGGGTCGCGGCATTTATCAACAGAAAAACAGCCAACACTACGCCACAAGCAACAGGTGGAATGGGCTTTTTTGAATGCATCAATAATCAGGAAGCAGCTTTCTTACTTTTTGATACGTGTAAATTATGGTTGGAACAGCAAGGTATGGAAGCAATGGAAGGCCCCATCAATTTTGGAGAAAGAGACAAGTGGTGGGGATTATTGGTGGATGGATTTACTGAACCCAATTACTGTATGCCTTACACACATCCATACTACAAAACCTTGTTTGAAAACTATGGATTTAAAGACTATTTCCAGCAGTATACTTACCACAGAACTGTAGATGGAGCTTTGCCTGATACTTATGCCGACAAAGCTGCTAGAATTGCCAGAGATCCGAACTATAAATTTGAACACATCAAAAAAAACAAACTGGAAAAATACGCGGAAGATTTCAGGTTCATTTACAACAAAGCGTGGGTAAAACATGCGGGTGTTAGAGAAATGCCCAAAACACAAGCCATGAGTATCATGAACCAACTGAAACCAATTCTTGATGAAGAAATAGTTTGGTTTGCCTACTATAACCACGAGCCAATTGGATTTTTTATCATGATACCAGAGTTAAACCAAATCGTAAAATATTTGAATGGCCAACTAAAAGGCACCTGGGACATTATTGCCAAAATAAAATTCTTATACCATCAATGGAGGGGAACTTGTAAAAAGATGTTTGGAGTCGCTTTTGGAATTATCCCTGAGTTTCAAGGCAAAGGGCTGGAAGGTGCTATTATTATGGCAGCAGCAAAAGTGGTACAACCAAATGCAAAATATACCGATTTTGAAATGAACTGGATTGGTGATTTCAATCCTAAAATGATGCACGTGGCTGAATCTGCGGGAGGTAAAATATGTAAAACACATATTACTTACCGACTAATTTTTGATGCTAATATCGCTTTTACCAGGTCGCCAGTTATTAGTTAAGTTTGTTCAAAAAATTAAAGTGTTAATCTTGATAATTCAGAAGTTTTTCTGAATTATCAAGATTAAAAAACAATTAATAAGCCTTTGCAAACAAAACTCTTTTAGTAGAAGGCTTTCCAGTGAATACACAAACCCCAGCTTCTTCTTTTGCATCCAAAGGAATACAACGAATAGTTGCTTTCGTTAATTCTTTGATTTTATCTTCAGTTTCATTCGTTCCATCCCAATGGGCAGCTATAAAGCCACCCTCATTTTCTAAAACAGCTTTGAACTGGTCAAAATTATCCACCGACGTCGTGTGGCTATTTTTGTAAGCCAAAGCTTTTTGATAAATATTGGTTTGAATGTCATCCAGTAAAGTCACTACATAGTCAACAATTCCATCCAAAGATTGCGTTTGTTTTTCTTTGGTATCTCTTCTTGCTACTTCAACAGTACCATTGTCAAGGTCGCGTTGCCCCATGGCTAAACGAACAGGAACACCTTTCAATTCATATTCTGCGAATTTCCAACCGGGTTTCTGGGTGTCTCGGTTATCGTATTTTACACTTACACCTTTATCTTGCAGGGCTTTTTTAATAGCATTTGCTTTTTCATTGATGGCATCCAATTGTTCCTGATTTTTGTAAATAGGCACAATTACCACTTGAATAGGCGCTAATTTTGGAGGAAGTACCAAACCTTCATCGTCTGAATGTGCCATGATCAATGCACCCATCAATCTTGTACTCACTCCCCAAGACGTACCCCAAACAAAATCCAATTTACCATCCTGACCCGCAAATTTCACATCAAACGCTTTGGCGAAATTTTGCCCTAAGAAATGTGACGTACCAGCCTGTAATGCTTTCCCATCTTGCATCAACGCTTCAATACAATAGGTATCCACTGCCCCAGCAAAACGCTCATTTTCTGTTTTTACCCCTTTCACTACAGGCAATGCCATGAAGTCTTCCGCAAAGTCGGCATAAATATCCAACATTTGTTTGGTTTCAACCACCGCTTCTTCTCTTGTTGCGTGTGCAGTATGACCTTCTTGCCATAAAAATTCAGTGGTACGTAAAAATAACCTGGTTCTCATTTCCCAACGTACTACATTTGCCCATTGGTTTACAAGCAAAGGTAAATCTCTATAAGATTGTATCCAGTTTTTGTAGGTGCTCCAGATTACCGTTTCAGAAGTTGGTCTCACGATAAGCTCTTCGTCTAATTTTGCATCAGGATCAACGATTACTGCCGTATTGTCTTCATTATTTTTTAGCCTGTAATGTGTTACTACAGCACATTCTTTAGCAAAACCTTCAATATGACTTGCTTCTTTACTCAAAAAAGATTTAGGGATAAACAAAGGGAAATAGGCATTTACATGGTCTGTGTCTTTGAATTTTTTATCTAAAACTTGTTGCATTTTTTCCCAGATGGCATATCCATAAGGTTTAATGACCATACATCCCCTTACAGCAGAATTTTCTGCTAAATCTGCTTTCTTTACCAACTCATTATACCACAAAGAATAATCTTCACTTCTTTTAGAAACACCCTGACTCATAGTTTATTGATAGTTTTATGCTAATGGAATAATAATTAAAACAATAAATCGTAATCTAGTATAATTACTTATGATTTATTGTAATTTTATTGAAGTCAATTTTTGGTACGGCATTTGCCTAACCCAAATCGATTACAAATATATACAAATTATAATAGTTGTAATTGATCTGATTTCAGTTTTAGTATAATGCGAGGAACTATTCAAAACTACTCTTCGTTAATTCATTGATTAATAAAACTATAAATAACAAAACCATGTTAGCTCCAATTATATTTCCCAAAATTTTTAAAGTAACCATTTTACTGCTGGTAATGGTTACTGCATTACAGGCACAAGAAAATGACGACATGTATTATTCTAGAAAAGACAGACTAAAAGCAGTCGAAGCACAAAAAGAAAAAGATGCACCCACTTACTGGAATCCCAATGCATCTACTTATCAAAACAACACCAATTATCAAGACAACCAAAATGCCACCAACGTGGATTCTTCTTTAATAAAAAAATACGCTAATCAAGCCAGGGAAGACAACAAAGAAAAAGTAACTTCAGGAAACACCTATATCACTAACAATTATAAAGGTCAAAATTCATCCCGAAGAAAAAACAACTGGGGAAATAATTGGAACAACTATTCTAATTACGGATACAATAACGGCTGGAATATGTACCCTTCTTATGGGTTTGGGTACAATAATTTCGGAGGTTTTGGTTCATCAATTGGATTCGGATACAGTTCAGGTTGGGGATATGGAGCTAATATTTGGAACAATGGCTGGGGCAACAACTATTGCTATAACAGCTGGTATTCCCCTTATAACTCTTGGTGCTCACCTTTTGGCTACAATTCTTTTTATTCTCCATTTGCTTACCATTATTATGGAGGCTATTTCCCTTATGGTAACAATTTGATTGTAATCAATCAAAACAATAACAGCACCAATTCAAACGATGGAAATCAAAACACCACTCCTGCCCATGTAAATGGCCCAAGAGGAAGTGCCGGAACTCAATATTCAACTTCTTCAGGCAATTCTCCTTCAGGAACCACTGGACCACAAAGAACTGACAATTCAAATCAAAGCAATACTACTATTGACAACAATGGTAGAGGAAATAGAGGTGGTAATCAAGGCACAACCACACCAACACCTTCACAATACGGTGAAAATGTTCGAACTTATGATTACTATACAGAACAAAATAGAAATACAAACACCAATTCGAATTCCACAGAACAACAGCAACAACAACCATTTGATAACCAAGGCCGTGGTTCAAGAGAAAACAACACCACCACTCCTAGTTATACTCCTCAAAATAACAACTCAGGAGGAAACATACAGAGAAATGATTCATGGAACAACAACAATTCCAACAATAATAGCAATTGGAATGGAGGAGGAAATTCTGGTGGCGGAGGTGGTGGAAATAGAGGTGGCGGCGGAGGCGGCGGTGGAAATAATGGCCGAGGTTCAAGAGGAGGCCGGTAATGGAAACATCCGTTCAAATCTTTGCATTAAGAAAATCAATTTTAAAAAATAATGTAATTCAATTCCACTATTGAATTGCGATACTCAAGTTTTCTAATTTAATAAGACTATCATGAAATCAATACTAGTATCCTGTGTGGCTTTAGCATTATTGTTGAGTCAACCAGTATCCGCTCAATATGAAAATTATGCACTTGATGGCTTGTTATTTTCAAGCTCAAACTTTGGTGGTACGGCCAGGAGCATGGGACTAGCTGGAGCTCAAACAGCTTTAGGGGCAGACTTAAGTAGCGCGTCCATTAATCCTGCAGGTTTAGGAATGAGTCGAAAATCTGAATTCACCATTTCACCTATGTTTGGCTATGGAAGTAGTTCAAGTAACTTATTTAATTCTACCACAAAAGCAAACTACATTAACCCCGCAATTGGCAATATAGGAGCAATTTTTTCATTTGCCAAAGATGATTTGACAGCAGGAAAATGGAGGGGTGGATCTATTGCAGTGAGTATGTCGCGCATCAAAGATTTCAATAACAGCATTGGTTATTCAGGGGTAAATACTTCTAACTCGATGACAGACTATTTTATACAAACAGCAAATGGAACCAATGACCAAGTATATTTAGATGAAGCCAACAATGCAAGTATATCTTCTATACAAAGTTTAGCCTACAAAACTTTTGTCATCAATCCGGTTAACCCTGGAGGCGATATCTACTACCAGACATTAAATAATATGTCCATCAGAAAAGTAAACCAAAGTGGCTATATCAATACCAAAGGTAGAATTAACGAATGGAATGTTGCTGGAGGAATTAATTATGACGACAAAATATACCTGGGTGCCTCTTTAGGAATTATGGGATTGTACTATGAAGAAAACAAATCATTTACGGAAACAATCAAAGATGCTACACCATTAATCCTACAATCATTTTCCTTACAAGAAGGGAGAACAGTTAATGGAACAGGGATTAAATTGTCGGGAGGTATTATTGCTAAACCCAATGACCATGTCAAAATTGGTTTATCGCTAATTTCACCAACAGTATATGCTATTGATGAAACTTTTAAGGAAACAACAATGACTTCACGCATTGCCCCAAATTACTTTTATCCTGGTGACACCACCCCATTAAACACAACACAAACTGGCGTAATGGGTTCAGGAACGAATAGTTATAGGTTAACTACTCCAGGAATCGCAAACTTAGGTGTTTCATTCACAAACAAATATGGCCTAATAAGCACCGAAATTGCAAGTGTAAATTATGCCGGAATTGATGTTCAGGATGGTAAAGACCCACGCACATACAGTTCGGCAAATACTTTTGTAGGATCCTACTTTAAATCAACCATAAACGCTAAAGTAGGTGCGGAAATCAAAATAGAAAACATCAGGTTAAGAGGAGGCTATGCATATTATGGAGATCCTACCTCAGGTATTGACAATACTGACAGGAGCAAACAATTTATCACTTTGGGTGCTGGCTACAGATCGCGTGAATATTTTGTTGACATTGCCTATATCAACAGTGTAAACAATAGTGTTTATACTCCGTATACGCTAAGCAATGGCAATGCACCAAGTGTGGTAAGTAAAAATAACAACACCAATATCATGATCAGTTGCGGTTTGTTTTTCTAAATATTTTTCCAAAAAGTAAGTAACCATTAGATAATTTCAGCATATTTGATTTAATTGACCATTGGTTAAAAATCAAGAAGATATTTACAACTATGTTAAAATTTTGCAAAGCTTTTGTCGTAGGAACATTGATTTGTTTCGGAGCGCTCCTCGGCTTTGCTCAAAACATCCCTCAAAATGGAGAACTGGCTCCTGATATTGTGATACCCAATTCAAATGGCACTTCAATCCACCTGAATTCATTGAGAGGAAAAGTGGTTTTGATAGATTTTTGGGCTTCCTGGTGTGGGCCATGCAGAATGGCAAACGAAGAAACGATTGATGTTTATAAAGAATACCAACCCAAAGGATTTGAAATTTTTAGCATTTCTCTTGACCGTAAAAAGGAACCTTGGCTCAGGGCTATAAAAGACGATCATTTACCCTGGCCTAACCATGGCTGCGACTTCAAAGAATGGAATTCAGAAAGTTGTACGAGGTACCATGTTGAAGCATTGCCTACCACTTACCTCATTGACGAGCATGGCTATATTATTTCTACAGATGTAGATTATTATGACTTGAATAAAATCCTTAAAAAACATTTTAATAAAACCATATTTTACCCAAGAGAAAGCGCAAATAAATTAATAATATCACAGGAAACCAAGTTTGAAATCCAAACCGATGAAGGTAAAATAATTTCTAAAGGAAATGGCAAAGAAGTTGATATTCGCAATTTAGCAGAAGGAGATTATATGTTAAAAATCGATGGCAGAGAAGAACACTTCAAAAAAATAGCCCATCCTATAGAACAAACAAATATCTTTGATGACTCCTTACAAATTAGGTTTTCAAAAGAAGCAACTATTAAAATTTACAACAAAAGAGGTTACAAAGTATTGGAAAAACATAATACCACAGAGATTGAAAAATCATTGTTTGAAAAAGGGGATTATTATATTTGGATTGATGGGAATATGTTCCTGGTAACGCTTTAATTAAAACATTAGGTATAGGCGTTTAGGTCGTACAAATTGATAATTTGCTTATCTTTGTTTTTAATATGACAAGGTATGAATTTACAGGTGTAAAAACACTTGAAAACTTGCAAGGATACTTAGATGAATATCATTGGCACTAGATGATTTTCTGTGGGTGGAGATGATTAAAAGGGTGTTGCAAAAGTAGCTGTGCTTGAATTTGTATGTTTTTATATTTTTAATCTTAGCATAATTTTCTTGAATATTATTTTTATTAGTGTTTTTTTAAAATTATTGGGGCGATTCCGCCGCGGCGGACCGTGCTTTCGCAACTCGCTTTTTTCTTAGTTACCTAGCATTTGTGTTTCAATTTAAGCATAAAACAACTAAGAAGGCAGCGCTCAAACAATTGCTCAATCCCTATCGCAAATCCACACAATACCATCAACTATGTTACTATTAATAACAGTATTTCATATAGAGGCATATCATTTTCGGTACAATAGAAGGAATAATTTAGGGACAATATTCAATTTACTACTAGTAAAGTTCATAAAAAATACTCCTATTCGCTTAAAATGAAGAAAAACAATGCGACCTAAACGCCTATACCTATAAAACATTATATACAACGAAAGAATCTCATTGTAAATAAAACAAAAAAAGGGCTATAGAAATAATTTTTTCTGTAGCCCTTTTTAAATATTTACTAAATATTATACTTGTATTATATTTTTGCAATATGAATAGTCACTCCTTTTTCTTGAAATATTTTCAATAAATTAGGAGGAATATTGCTATCTGTTATTATTGAAAGATTATTGGTCACCTCTGCAATTTTAGACATGCTTCTTTTGTTGAATTTAGAAGAGTCCGTCACCAAAATAATTTCTTTGGAAATTTTAATCATTGCCCTGTTAAGATTTGCTTCTTCGATATTAGGAGTATAAATACCATTAATATCAATTGCATCAACTCCTAAAATTAGTTTATCACAATAAAATTCGTTGAGATTTTGCTCTGAAGTCATCCCAACAAGCGAACAAGAAGTATGTCTTAAAATACCACCTGGAACAATTACCGTAATATTAGGATTGTCAGTAAACAATGACATAATATTGATAGCATTGGTAACAATGGTTAAAAACTTATAATTGGCCAAAAGTTTGGCAACTTCTTCTGTCGTTGAACCAGAATCTATAAATACAGTATCTCCCTCAGAAATTAAGGTTGCCGCAATTTGAGCAATGGCCTTTTTTTCCTTTAAATTTTTACTCGTTTTTTCAGAAAGCTTAGAATCTCTATTGATTTCACTCGCTTTAATCGCTCCACCTCTTGCCCTTACTAATAAGTTTTTTTCTTCAAGACTTCCTAAATCATTTCTGATAGTTACTTCACTTACGCCAAACAATTTGCTAAGTTCTGTCACATTCACTTCAAAATGTTCATCTAATTTCCTGAGAATTAGAGACCGTCTCTTGGCTGTAGTTATTTTTTCTTTGGGTTCCAATTTGTGGTGTCTTTAATTGTTGTAAATCTAAGATATTCAAATGTAAGAAAAAAACGAAAGAATATACAAGCTTTTGCAATTATTTTTATTCTTTCTTTTATTCTTTTGTAGTAGCACTATTACAGTATTGAAAGCAATATCCTTTTACCATGTATAAATAAATTAACACTTTATATATAATTGAATTATTGCACACATATTAGTATAAAATTAGCCTTATTCACATCCTATGCACTTTTATTTTAAGACATGGTATTTATTATATGATAAATACATCCAATGTTATCCAAATATAGTATTCACTGTAGACTTACCGATTACCACAAATAATTTTTGTTTTAATTGTAAAAAAAAGTCTTCGAAAGTTTTATATTATCTTTCGAATTGTTTATATTTGTGTTACAATTCGAATTTATCGAAATTTATCGAAATTTAATGAAAGTTAAGGACATGGAAAATAAAGTATTAGGTATCGAAAAACAATGGTTGATAGACAACAAAGGAATTCATACCGCATCTGAAATTGCTGGTCAACCTTCTTTATGGCTAGAAACTTGGGAAGCCCTAAACAAACAAAGTGCAACACTTGAAGCTTTTATTGAAACCGTAATTTCTAACGAACAATTAGACATTATTCTTACTGGTGCAGGCACATCGGCCTTTATTGGTGAAGTATTGGTCGCATCGTTTAAAAATGCTTTCAATAAAGATGTTAGGGCTTTGTCAACCACAGATTTAATGACATATCCTGACCATTATCTCAATAAAGAAAAACCAACGCTATTAATTTCATTTGCCCGTTCAGGAAATAGTCCTGAAAGTGTTGGCGTTGTAGACATCGCAAATCAATTTTGTAAAAATATTTACCACCTTATTATTACCTGTAATAAAGATGGTGCTTTAGCCAAACAATATCATGGAGAAAATGTATTCACATTTATTCTTCCCCCAAAATCAAATGATAAAAGTCTGGCCATGACTGGAAGTTTTACAGCTATGTTACTTTCAGGCTTACTCATTTCAAGGTACAATGAAATTCAAACTTTAAAATCTAAAGTTGAATCAATAGCCAATACAGCGACAAACATCCTCCAAAAACAACTGGATCAATTGCATAAAATTGCGCAACTGGGTTTTGAAAGAGCTGTATTTCTTGGTTCAGGACCAATGCTTGGTATTGCAACTGAAGGACATTTAAAAGTACAAGAACTGACCGATGGTAAAGTAGTTTGTAAAAATGATTCTTACTTAGGATTCAGGCATGGTCCTAAAGCAGTAATTGACAAAACTACACTTATCGTATACCACTTCGCAAACAACGAATATGTTCGCCAATTTGAAAAGGACCTTGTAAAAGAAATCCACCAAAGACAAGACGGTATATTCAGATTGGGTATCGGCGTTCCGAACTTAAACAAAGACTTGGTAGATGTATTGATAGATTTACCTGGTTGCGAAGATATGGACGATGCCTGGATGGCCGTTTGTAGTATTTTACCAGATCAAATACTGGCATTCTTCAAATGTATCAATGTTGGTCTTTCTCCAGATGAACCATCTGTAAGTGGCAATATTGCAAGAGTAGTACAAGGTGTAATTATTTATCCCTATCAAGCCAATGTCGAAGTATAACAATTTTGGTCAGTATATTTTAGTAGTATGCCCCAATCCTGCAGTAGATATATATGCTAAAATTGATTCCTTTAAACAAGGTGGAACCAATCGAATTGTAGAAGAAACTCAATTCCCTGGAGGAAAAGGAGTTCATGTGGCGATGGCTGCCGCTGAATTAGGCGAAAAAGTAGTTTTACTTGGTTTCTGGGGTGGTCCTACAGGAACCTGGATAAAAAAAGAAATAGAAGAGAGATTCCCTTCAATTCAATGTGTTGGACCAGAAGTAACGGGATGGACACGTTGTTGTTATACCTTCAAATCAAACAGTGATTTTGACGATGCTGAATTATTAGGTACCGGTCCGACATTGAATGAAAATAATATTGAAGCATTTCAGGATACATTCGAAAAATACATTAACAATTCAACCTGTGTATGCTTGAGTGGTTCATGGCCAAAAGGCGCTCCCGAAAATGGTTATGCCAATATGATTAAAGTGTCTAAAACTAATCATAAAGCTACATTTCTTGATTGTACAGGTGTTCAGTTGGAGAATGCCATTAAAATGAAACCGTATATGGTTCATTTAAATAAAAAAGAGGTTTGTGAAGCTTATGGTGTAAATGACATTAAAGAAGCTATCGCACAATTGGTCAAAACATGTGACTATGCGGCAGTAACAGACGGAGCAAAAGGTTTATACCTTGCCGATTCAACTTCCTTGATTCAAGCATCTTGCACACTTGAAAAAGATAAAATTTACAGCACTGTTGGCTGCGGAGATTGTTTAACTGCAGGATTGGTGGTGGCCTATGTAAGAAATCTAAATAACGATGCATTAGCAAAAATGGCAGTAGCCTGCGGTTCAGCAAATTGCCTGAGAAAAGATTTAGGAATGTTATATGCACAAGATGTTGCTATGCTTTTGGAGCAAGCAATCATAGTTTAAAATATTGAAATCATTGATGATTTGTTGTGTCAAAATAAAATTATAGCCCCATGAAAACTAGCAAATTATATGATGTCATTGTTGTTGGTGAATTAAATGTTGACATTATTTTGAATAAAATGGCTTCGTTACCAGAAATAGGTAAAGAGAAAATTGCCGAAGAAATGTCTGTCGTGTTGGGAAGTTCGTCTGCAATTCTAGCATCAAATTTAAGTACACTTGGCACCAAAGTAGGCTTTATTGGAAAAATAGGAAATGATTCTTTTGGACAATTGGTAATCAGTTCGCTTAAATCAAAAGGTGTTGACACCTCTCTAATTTCTGTTTCTAAACATGCCAATACTGGTGCAACCATCGTATTGAGTTTTGACAATGACAGGGCAAATGTCACCTATCCTGGTGCCATGGTAGAGTTAACATTAGACGACATTGACGAAGAAGTATTATTGAATGCGAGACATTTACATTTTTCCTCATGCTTTTTACAACCTGGAATCAAAAAAGATTTGGTTAAATTATTTAAAAAAGCAAAAAATTTAGGCCTCACCACTTCATTAGATCCACAATGGGATCCGGATGAAAACTGGAACCTCGATGCTGACATTTATCAATATATTGATTTCTTTTTACCCAATACCTCCGAATTGATTGCGATTACAAAAAAAGAAACACTTACAGAAGCATTAGAAGCAGTAAGAACAGAAAATGTAATCATTGCAAAAATGGGTACAAAAGGATCTTGTTTATATAAAAATGGAATTCAGGAAGTTTTCCCAGCATTCTTAAACAAACATGTCGTAGATACAGTAGGTGCAGGAGACAGCTTCAATGCCGGACTACTTTCTAAATATCTTGAAGGAGGCACCATAGAAGAAAGTGTAACCTTTGCCTCACAAGTAGCAGCAATCTCAACCACCGGCGCTGGTGGAACTGGTGCATTTACAGATTATTTTAGCGTGATGGAATTAATTAACAACAAATTTAGACAATAAGGCTATGAAATTACAAGACAAATTTAAAATAGTAAGAGAACAAAAATCAGCTATTCTTGCTACAAATTTCTATAATTTTGAAACACTTATAGGCGTTTTAACGGCTGCGAAAAAAACTGATTCTCCAGTTATTTTACAACTCACTCAAAGTTCTATTGACTACATGACTTTACCAGTTGCCATTGCAATGGGAAGATCTGCATTAAAAGAATTTGGTGTTGAAGGTTGGATACACTTAGATCATGGTGGATCTGTAGAACTGGCAAAAAGATGCCTTGATGCTGGTTTTGACTCTGTAATGATTGATGCTAGTGAAGAAGCAATCGAAAAAAATATTGAAAAAACGATTCAAGTAGTTACGTATGCCGAACAATTTGGAGCCAACGTTGAAGCTGAATTAGGATACATTGCTAAACTTGGCCAGGATAAAGACAAATCAGGGTTTACAGAACCGGCAGATGCCAAAAGATTTGTAGATGCCACTGGTGTAAATGCACTTGCCATTGCCATCGGTAGTGCTCATGGTTTTTATACACAAGAGCCAAAACTTGACATGGAAAGATTGAGCAATATTCGCTCTGCTACAGATGCATTTTTAGTATTACACGGAAGTTCTGGTATACCACACGATCAATTAAGAGAAGCTTGTACCAGAGGTATCGTTAAAATTAACCTTGCTACGGAAATAAAAAACATGTTCATGCAAACATTACAACATGAATTGATTAATAACACTGAAATTGATTTGAGAAAAGTGTTCCCAAAAGCTACCAATAGCGTGATTGACCTATTAACAGAAAAATTTGAGGTAGTTAAAAACACGTCAAAAGTTACTGTTTAAGTTTCCCTTATTCATCTACAACATAAAAAAACAACTATTATGGAACGTAACGAATTCTACTATAACCTTGAAAAAGTGGATGCCCACATTCACTATAATACGGATCGACCTGTATTATTAGAATTGGCGGAAGAGGAAAATTTCAGGCTTGTATCTATCAATACTGACATTTACTTTTTTCCAACTATTCAGGAACAAGAAAACATTGTTTTTAAACAAAGAAAAAAGTTTGGTAACAGACTCGACTTTATTGGCACCTTCTCAGCGGATGGATTTAACAATGCCGATTGGTTAGACATTACCATCAATAAAATTCAAAGTATTGTTGACAAAGGGGCCGTTTCCATTAAAATCTGGAAAAATATTGGCATGGAACTTAGAGGTGCTGACGGTGAACTGGTCATGATTGATGACAAACGCATTGATCCAATATTTAAGTACATGGCTAGCAAAGGAATTAATTTCACTGGACATCAAGGAGAACCCAAAAACTGTTGGCTTCCAATTGATCAAATGACCATTAAACAAGATACGGATTATTTTACTTTACATCCTGAGTACCACATGTACTTACATCCTGACTATCCAACTTATGAAGAACAAATCATTGCTCGTGACAATGTCCTAGTTAACAATCCTGACCTTAAGTTTTGCGGTTGTCATTTTGCAAGTCTTGAATGGAGCGTAGAAGAAATCGCCAAAAGACTGGACAAGTTTCCAAACATGATGGTAGATACTGCTGAAAGAACATCTCATTTACAACATAGGGCAGTTACTGAACCTGAAGTAATCAGAGATTTTGTAATGAAATACCAAGATAGAATTATTTATGGTACTGACATTATAGATGACAACAGCATGTCTGATGAAGAAATAAAAAGACACCAAAAAGCAATTTGGGACAGACACTGGAAATATTTCACTACCTCAGACATGCAGACAAGTCCAAAAGTGAGCAAACCATTCAAAGGACTTGGATTACCAATGGAAGTTGTAGAAAAAATTTATGCGCATAACGCCATTAGATTTTACAATCTCAAAAAATTGGACTCAAATAAATGATCATTCTCTTATTTAATATTCATTTCACTTATTTAAATTTAATAGCATGGCTAGTATTGGATCATCCAACGAAAATTTAAACTATAATAATACAGAAAGACAAAGCACAACGTTACCATTGGTATTAATGGTAACGTTATTTTTTGTTTTTGGTATCATTACGGTTTTAAATGACATTTTAATACCTCACTTCAAAGACACATTCCATTTGAATTGGGTGAAAGCAATGCTTATCAACTTCTGTTTTTTTGGCGCTTATTTTATTATGGGCATTCCATCTTCCTGGTTAATCAATAAACTGGGATATAAAAAAGCCATCGTTTTTGGTTTATGCGTTGTGAGTGCAGGTTGTATGTTTTTTTTACCGGCATCAAAATTTCTATCTTATGAATTATTTTTATTCTCCTTGTTTTTTATCGCTTCTGGAATTACCCTTTTACAGGTTGCCGCAAACGCTTATGTAACCGTTCTTGGAGCTCCTGAAAAAGCATCTTCAAGAATAAGTTTGTGTGGTGGATTAAATTCAAGTGCAACTATCATCGGTCCACTTATCGGAGCAGCATTGATTTTAAACCAATTTGCTTTTGATAAAGTAGAATTATCCGAACAAAACACGCAAACCATTGAAATTAAAACACAAAATTTAAACAACAGTTTAAAACTTGTATTGGGTATCCAGTTTGTAGATTCAATTCAAAATATAGAAAAATCAAGTCATGTTAAAAATACTGAAATCTTAACCGGTAAAGACAAAGAAGAAAATGATTTATTTCACAAAGTAGCAACAGCAAGAAACAATGCTAAAATTGCCTTAGAAGGAGGTAAATATGCCATAAGTCACCAATTGGGGGAAAGAGAAATGATACACGACAAGTACCTCGAATTAAAAGAAGCTTATGAAGAATGTGATGTCAATACCAACAAAGCAAAAGCAGGAGCAGTGGGATTACCTTATGTGTGTTTATCTATTTTTGTACTCATAATTGCTTTCGTTTTTTATAAAGTAAAATTACCTGAAATCATTACTACTACAAGTGAGAAGGTTGTCAATAAATACAGTGCATGGTCATTTAGACATTTGAAATTAGGCGTATTGGCTATCTTTATTTATGTAGGTGCAGAAGTAGTCGTTGGTAGTTTGATGATAAGTTATATTGGATTGGATAACATATTAGGATTGCCTGAAAAAGATGCCGCCAAGTATGTTTCATTGTATTGGGGAAGTGCTGCAGTAGCCAGGTTTTTAGGCTTTGTGGTATTACAAAAAGTAAGTTCTTCAAAAGCGCTTGTCTTCACCTCTTTGCTTGCTGCAGGTTTAGTAGCCAATGCTATATTAACAGATGGATTATTGTCTTTATCAACGCTAATAGCTTTAGGATTATGCCATTCTGTAATGTGGCCAATCATTTTTTCTTTATCTCTTGATGGGCTGGGAAAATACAAAACTGAAGGTTCAGGACTACTTATTATGGGTGTTGTGGGAGGCGCAATTATTCCAATGATACAGGGTGTGTTAATTGACACACCTGTTTTTGGCTATACTGTTGGCTTACAAAACTCTTTCGCCATAACATTTCTTTGTTATGTATATTTGGTATATTATGCACTTATTGGTTATAAGAATGTAAATCAAGAAATTTCTTTAGAAGCAAACGAATCGAATTAAGACATTCGATACAACAAAAGCTATTTAAAATGCCTAAATTGAATAATACTTAGATTATGATAGACAATTCCACTCGATAGGTTTCGATACCTTTCGAGTTTTGTTTTTTAATTTCAAAAACTTTTATCTCAATTGTTTTTTAATTTCAAAAACTTACATATATTTGTATCATAATGAATGAAGAATTCTCATATAAAATTTTATTGATATGAAATTAACATGTTTATTGGTTCTTTTAACAACACTGGTGCTCAATGTATTTCAGGTTTCTGCGCAACAACTAGACTCCTTGCAGTCAAAAAAAGGTGCTGGATTTAAAAATTTATTTAAATACAACAGTGGCCCTTCTAAACATGCAACCGACACCTCTTTCCTTTTTAATAAAGTGGAAGTGAAAGGAACAGTTGATGAAAGCAACAAAATCAAGGACTACTTTGGAAGCTTCGGTACAAATCCTGATTATGCCAATACAACAGGAATTCCTGTGAGAGACATTAAAGTAAGTGGTCTTTTCCGTTCTGTAACTATTTATAGACAAATGGATGATTTTTACGACAATACGAATGGTACAGGAATGCAAACAAGCAGTAAAAACTTATCCTTTTTAGATTATCCTGTAGCTGATGTTGGTACTGCCGGTGCTGCGGGTACACCGATGTTGCAATTGGCCATGACAGCAACGATTAATAAAAATGTAGATTTCAGGATAAGCTATTCACTATCAAACACATTTACTGGAAACCCAACCAATAAATTCAACAAATATTTAACTTCTTATGGAGGTATCGCCTTTACAAGTAATTTGAGAACAAATGCTGTAATAGTTAACCTAAAGATGGGAGGTTTACTTTCTACCAACGGAAGCAGGTTAATATTTGATGCACCAAGGTATAGAAACAATTATTTTGACAGGTTACTTTCCAATCAGTTTTCAGTTTCGGGTAAAGAAAACAATGAAGGTGTAAAGGATGATGGAAAATTCTACCTTTCTCCATACATCAGAGGGGCTATTACAAGGGTTACTTTTCCTGATTTAAGAAACTTATACATTCAAGCTTTTATTGGAAGAACCTCAAACACAGCCGCTGGAGTGGTGAATCAAAGTTCTCCTCCAGGAATATTAGATACATTAAATCTTTTCCCAGCATTAAATTATATGCTTAGAGTGGGGAGACCTTTTGCCATTAGAGGAACCAAAGCAAACGCTTCATTAAGTTATTTGGGGACAAAAGGTTATGTAGATGCCGTTCTTGGACCTATTGACAATTCCGCTTTTGTTGCATTGGACGTTGATTTTGATTTTAAAAAATACTTTAAAATAAGCACCGACTTTGCTGTTTCTAAAATAGATAATCCTTTAATGGATAATGCAAATCAAGGACGCGCTTTCATTACAAATGTACAATTCAAAAATCTTGTCAAGTTTCCTTTAAGCGTTGAATATTACAATATCAATATTGATTATGCCAACATTAACAATGGTGTTTTAAATGCAAATGCTAATGTTAAAAATGGAAATGCTGGTGATCCTCAAAAAGACCTTTCTGGGATGATTAATATAGCTCAAGAATGTGGTCAAACCACAAACAACAGAACAGGGCTTGATCTTGCAACCACCTTAAAACTGGGTAATTTAACCGCGGAATTAGGCTATGCTTTTAGCCAGGAAAAAGAAAATATTAGCAATAAAATTCTAATCCAACACAGGGTAAATGCTTTTTCAAGATCTAGATTTTACAACCAACATTCAGGTATAGGACCTTATCAAAGAATTATGAGTATCTATGCAAGGACACTTGAAATGTTTAAAGTTTCAGACAGTACTGATTTTAGCTATAAAAAAGGATTTAACAATATAGAGTGTTTGTTGAAATACACCATCAATGTTGCAGGGAAAAAGTTGATGTTCTTTAATTACAACAACTATGTTTCTGTACAAGATCATTTTTCACTTACTCCTGTAATGTCTGACCAAGCATTTATCCGAACATTTTATGAAGATTTTACCGTTGCCTTTCAACTGTACAGAAGATTCTCCCTTATAGGAAATTATGGGTTTGAAAGGGTTTTGGGAAATACAAGAATGAACCTTTCTACAGATATTGATACGACACACAACATCGATAAAGCTACGGAATCAGCTTCAAACCGAGTCATCAATCAAACTGGTACTGCTTTTGGCTACGGCTTTAATTATGACATTACCAGCCAATTTCAAATCAATTTCCGTCATAAGTGGATGAAAAACAATGACAAAAACTTTTTACAAGATCATTTCAAAGGACAAGAATTTACATTAGAATTTAAAATGTTTATTTAATGAGAAATTTACTACAAAAATCAATCAGCATGATAGTTGTAACTATGGTAAGTTATAACTTCGCTATCGCGCAAGCGGATTTTAGTGTCAATGGTTTAGGAAGAAGTATTTTAAGTGATAATTCACTTAAAGGCAATATACTAGACGATACTACGGGAGGTAAAACAAAAGACACTTTAAGTACCAGAAAAGGTAGTGGTGGCTACAACTTGTTTGACCTTGGGTTTAATTTCAAAAAAGGTAAGGAGTTTAACACCAATGCAATTCTTAGGGTTAAACAACCTTTTGGAGACTTCTGGGGAGATCTTACAAAATTTGAATTCCGTCAGTTACAAATCATGGGTGAACTAAGATGGTTGAAATATGAATTAGGAGATATTGATGTTAAAATGACTCCTTATACTGTTTTTAATGCTGATGAATCTTACAACAAATTTGAATCTGACATTTTCAAAGCAAGAAGAGACATTGTTGAGTATGAAAATTTCAATAAAAACAATGTTTGGAGGTTACAAGGTATTAAACTTGGAACAGGTTTGTATTTTGAAAACAAAATAGTGGACGAAATATTAATCAAAGGATTTGCTGCTAGAACCAGAGGTACCAATGAATTTACCATCCCTGACAGGTTATTAACCTCTGTTTCTACTGAGTTCAACTCATTTAAAAGAGGTACAATAGGCGTAAATTATGTGGGTTATAATGACATAAAAGTAATGCCTGCATTTGTTACCGACTACGCTAACAATCTCGTTACGTCAAATTTTGACTTGAAAATTATTAACAAAGATAATTTGAAACTTCACTTGTTGGGAGAAGCAGGATTCTCAAAAAGAGTGTTATACAGGTATTCAATTGATTCCAACGAAGTTTCGCGAGATTACTTTTATGATGGAGGCGTAAAAGCCAAAAGCAAAAAAGGACATGCTATTAAAGTTGCCTATAAAAATGTTGGTCTTAATTATTCAAGCCCATCGGCGCAAACTACCCGCGTAAATATAGATGCCGCGCCAGCTTTGTTTGATAAGGTGAATAATAAAAATACAGTCAGAGAACAAACCTTGTTTGACAGATATTCTCAAGAAACGGTATATAACAGAAATTTATCTGACACCTTAAATCTATTTAACCCAATATTTAACAATACAACTCCTTTTGGAGAAGCCACTCCTAACCGTCAAGGAATTACTGTAGAAGCAGAAAGTGCCGACTCATCAAATATCAAGTTCTTTGTACAAGGACGTTTGTTTTCAGAGATCGTAGGTGAAGGCACTACAGCAAAAAGAGCCTTCAAAACA